>JBHHXU010000149.1:0-4947 GCA_046757185.1 Thermodesulfobacteriota bacterium | reverse complement strand
GAGAATTAAAGGAGGCGCTACCATGTTATTTAAATTCCGCTCATGGTACTTGCTGGTTCTAGTGTTGTTTGTTACCTCATGTGCCGGTTCTTCCAAATTTATGAGGCCTACTCAGTCTTTACTGAGCCCATCGGAGGATAAGGCTCTGGTGAGGATTATGAGGCCCTCCGGCTTGGGCTTTGCGGTTAATTTCAACATCTTGGATGGGGAAAAAGTCATTGGTAATAGTGTGGCAAAATCTCAGTTTGATTATCTTACTGAGCCTGGAAGGCACCTGTTTATCGCAATTGCTGAAAACAATGCATTCGTAGAAGCGGACCTCGAAGGTGGAAAAACATATTATCTCATTACACAGGTAAAGATGGGTGCCTGGAAGGCAAGAGTAGGTCTTATACCCGTTACGAAGGGATCTGAATTCTGGAATAAGGTCAAGGAGTATGAGAACGTTTTGAAAAGACTTGAGCCTGATACGGTTGTGTTAAAAAATTGGGAAGAGGCGAACAAGGCCAAGATTAATCGTGTAATCTCCCAATATGAAACTGTATGGAAAGACAAACATGATTGGCCAACATTGAGTCCGAAAGATGGCAGATAAAAAGAGACTACTCTTAATTTCCCCCCTGGCGTCAAAGAGCCTCATGGGTAAGGACTTCTATTTCAGGCTGCCGACGCTGGGACTGCTGAAGGTGGCGGCCCTTACTCCGCCTGAGTGGGAGATAAAGATCATTGATGAGAAGGTGGAGCCGCTGGACCTGAGTCAGGATGCCGATCTTGTAGGGATTACGGCTATGACACCGGCGGTAAACAGGGGCTACGAAATTGCGGATCACTTCCGGGGCCGGGGGATAAATGTGGTAATGGGCGGTATGCACCCATCCAAGATGCCGGAGGAGGCCCTGGGGCACGTCGACAGCGTAGTGATCGGCGAGGCGGAAGGACTCTGGACGACCGTCCTTGAGGACTTTAAGAGTGGAAGCCTGAAACGCATATACAGACACGACTCGTACCCCTCTCTCGATAACCTCAACCCCCCGGACTGGGAGCTTTACCGTGATAAGAGGTACCTCCCGGTACACTTCGTCGAGACTACCCGTGGCTGTCCCCACGATTGCGACTTCTGCTCCGTGACCAACTCCTTCGGAGGCAGGTTCAGGAACCGGCCGGTAGACGATGTCATAAGTGAGATAGAAGGTCTTCAACCCTTCGAGGGGAGGTTCATCTTAAAGAATGTTGTCTTCTTCGTTGATGACAACATCATCAGTAACCGCGCCCATGCCCGCAAGTTCTTAAAGCGTATCAAACCCTACAACCTGAAGTGGCTTGGACAGACGTCGGTGAATATTGTCCACGACACCGAACTCGTAAAGCTCATGGCCGATAGCGGATGCATGGGATTGCTGGTGGGGTTCGAGACCCTCTCGAACAGCAACTTGAGTACAGTGGGCAAAAACTTTAACCATCCAGAAACCTACATCGACGTGGTGAAAAAACTCCACGACCACGGCATCGGTGTTGACGGCTCCTTTGTCCTGGGGCTCGATGACGACGATGAGGGGGTCTTCGACAGGACCCTCGAATTCATTAACAGGGCCAAGATAGATGTCTGCTACTTCTCTATCCTCACCCCTTACCCCGGCACCGGTCTCCACCAGAGGCTCAAAAGCGAGGGGAGGATATTCGACTTTGACTGGAGCAATTATACGACGAGCAATGTTGTTTATCAGCCCAAAAAGATGTCTCCTCAAAAACTATTCGACGGTTATTACTATGCTCTGAAAAACGCCTACTCCTACCCCTCGATCTTCAGGAGACTTTGGGGCGTGAAGACTAAAAAGAACTTCTTCTGGCCCATGAACTTCGGCTTCAGGCAGAGTGTAAGGCAGTCTATAAGGAGGAGCGGTAATGCGCAGCGACATGATTATACAGGGTCAAGGAGTAGCATTTAAATAATCCCGGTTACAGCCCCGATGACGATAGTTTCACTTCTTGTTATCTTGCCCGCATAACACATTGTTTCCCTGAAAAGTTCTGAGGGGGGAGAAGTGTTTAAGGGGTGTGAAGGGATTAACCCTGAAAAAGCAGGGTTAATCGATAGTCAGGGAAAGGTGTGCTGACCGTGTCCGAACCTAAAAAGAGAGTACTCATCCTTGACGGCATGTGGAACAAGACGCTGGCCGCGGTGAGGAGCTTTGGCGAAAAGGACTTCTACGTTGCCGTTGGTGAAACGACCCGTTTTTCAACCGCGCTATTCTCACGATACGCAAAAAGAAAAATCGTCTATCCCTCGCCATGCTCAAAGCCGGTTGAGTTCATGGAGTGGCTCATGGATGAGCTCGAAGGGAGTAACTATGATATGCTCCTCCCTACCGAACTCTCCACGCAACTCCTCCTTGCAAAAAACAGAAAAGAGATAACAAAGCATACCGGTTTCCCCTTTCCTGACTACACACTTGTCAGGAAGGTCCACGATAAGGCGTGGCTTATGAGGTATGCTTCCTCGAAGGGGTACCCCGTGCCGGCAACATGTTTTACCACTGAAGAAGACGGAGGGGACGGGATAGGCGATGTAGAAGGGCTCATGGAGGCGCTCTCTTTTCCGGTCGTGATAAAGCCGACTAATAGCTCAGGCTCCCGGGGGCAGGAGTATGTGTTCAACAAGGAAGATTTTAAAGAAGCACTCCTTAGAGTCCATGATAAATATCCATACCCCATAATCCAGGAGTACATACCCTCAATGCCAAATGGGACCGGCGGTTACGGGGTCGGCGCCCTCTTTAATTATAACAGTGAGCCGAGGGCCGCCTTTGTTTACCGGAGGCTCAGGGAGTATCCCGTGACCGGCGGGCCGAGCACCATGAGGGAGGGGGTTCATGACGTTAAGCTTAAAGAGATGGCTCTCGCTCTTCTTAAAGAGCTTAAATGGGTGGGCCCGGCTATGGTGGAGTTCAAGATGGATCCGAGGGACCAGACCCCGAAGATACTTGAAATAAACCCGAGACTCTGGGGCTCTCTCAATCTGGCAATCCTTTCCGGCATGGATTTTCCCTACCTCCTGTGGAAACTGGCCGTTGAAGGCGACGTAGAACCTGTGATGAGCTACAAGGCGGGCTTGAAGTGCCGCTGGCTGATACCCGGCGATATTTTACATCTCCTGACGAGCAGGAGATTAAAAACACTCAGAGATGTCTTTAAGAAATCGGATGGCGATGACCTTCTCTCTCTAACGGACCCTATGCCGGTTCTGGGAAGGTGCTCATCCGCCCTTACCTTCGTCTTTGACCCTGACATGCGGAAGCTCTTGTTCAGATAGAAGGCAAAAATAAAACTGCTGCTGAAGTCAGGAGCTAATGAACTATATGCTTAATGCGTTAACCATAGACCTTGAGGACTGGTATCATATCTGCGGGGAAGGTGAGTATTCTGACCCTGCTAAATGGTACGAGTATGAAGACAGGGTAACCAGGAACACGGAAAAGATATTCACTATTCTTGACGCCCATAACTGCAAAGCTACATTTTTTGTTCTCGGCTACATTGCGGAGAAGAATCCCTCGCTGATAAAGAGGATTTATAATGAGGGTCACGAGGTCGGCGTGCACGGCTATTATCACCGCAGGGTATTCGAGATGACCCGTGCCGAGTTTGAAGAGGACCTCAGAAGGTCCATAGCGGTTGTCGAAGAGATAACAAATGCCCCTGTGCTCGGCTACAGGGCGCCGGAATGGTCGATCAGGAAAGATACCTTGTGGGCCTACGACATAATGAGCAAATGTGGTCTGAAGTACGACTCCAGTACCGTGCCCCTGACAAGAATGGGTGATAGGGGCTTCAAGAAGTTTCCCCATCGAGTTGAGACATCATGCGGCTCTATCATGGAGTTTCCTCTTACGACGTGCAGGTGCCTTTGGGAGAACCTCCCGTTTACCGGCGGGCTCCCATTGAGAATTGTTCCCTACTGGTTCGTGCTCAATAAAATCAGGAGAATTAACAGGTCGCGCAGACCCGCTATGGTGTATATCCACCCGTGGGAGTTTGATGAGAGTCAGCCGAAGATAAACCTCCCTCTTTCACGACGGTTTATGCACTATTTTAACATACGCTCCACACGACCGAAGATTGAGGGGATTCTCAACCACCTGAAGTTTGCTCCAACAAGGGAAGTGCTCGGTCTATGCTAGTGTAGCTATAACAATCAAGGAGAGGGTTATGAAAAAGGGATTGTCTAAAGTTTTGGTTTTTGTTGTCTTGTCGGCAATGATGATGGCGGTGAGTCCTGTATTTGCCCAGGATTCGAACGTTTTTCAAGAAAAACTCGAAAAGGTGAGAGCGCTTGTCGATGAGGTTGAGGTGTTAAAGGAGTTGGACGATCCTGCATGGAACCCCAAAGTTTACGAGGCTTTTAATGAACTTAAGAGACTTTATGTGCAGGATAGAACCTCTCCCGATCTTTATCTGTTGTTCGCAAAGTGCTACTGGTATAACGACCGGCCGGAAAAAGCTAAAGGGTCACTCAGGAAGGCATTGTACTTTGATTCCCACCACGTTGAATCCCTCATTTTAAAAGGAGATATAATTTCAGGTGAAATTAAGAAGCAAATAGGGGAGGAGTGGTATGAGCCCTTTGGTGATAAGCATCAAGCAAAGAAAGCCTACGAGACCGCCCTTGGTGTGGAGGGCCTCGATGTAGACACTCAGAGCCTCATAAACCTTAAGCTTGGCAACATGTACGAGGTACTCAATCTGAAGAGGAAGGCCAGGTATTACTGGCAAAAGGCGTATGAGATTGCCCCGAAAAGTCAGGCAGGCGGGATTGCGCACGGGAAGCTCTACACCTCTGAAGAGGATTTTTAAACCTCTTCAGATCGTATTGATTTGAAAAGTCAATATGCAGGTTATGTATAACTTTTACTACATACGGTCTCTCCTTTTAAGGGTCCTGTTCCTGGG
>JBHHXU010000148.1:0-4973 GCA_046757185.1 Thermodesulfobacteriota bacterium | reverse complement strand
TCCTCACGCTCCTCAATAGAGATATTCCTGCTCTTTATCAAAACATGGTAGATGTCTTGAGGATTTCTGTTGAATTCTTCCATTACCCTTTCAGTGGCGTGAATCATGAGGTTTATCTTATTATTGATCAATTGTGGAATGAGAAGGTTTACGATCTTTACCAGGGCACTGAGTGGGGCACTATCGACCTTGCCGTAAAACCTTATGGTAGCTACTAATCGACGGTTATTCTTTAAAGTATCTTCTCTAAAGTCCACTACCGCAATACCTCTCCCGGAAAATCTCATATTCCAGAAGAGCCTGTAACCTCCTTCACCAAAGTATACCCTCCTCTGTGGTGCCGAGTAAACTACCTCCACCTGTCCACGTACGCGCCTGCTGTCTGTGACAGAGTATACGCCGGAACCCTCCATTGTGGCTCTGTGCCCCTCAAAGGCAGGCTCAATTTCCCCGGCAATAGCCGCAAAGATATGGAGTTTATCCAGAAGGTATTCAAATGAAGATGCGCTCCCCGGAAATGGGTGGTTCTCTATAAGTCGGACTATAGTTGCCTGACTTTCGAGATGCTCGAACATGTCTCCTACAGGAGATGAAGAAGGGTCAGCTGAGGTGTTGGCCCCCAGATCATAGGTAAGGATAATAGAGAGCAAGAGGCATATAATTATGAGGGAAAATACTCTTTTCACAACTCACTGTTTGGTTAAAAGGGGCGCATTGTGCCGGAATGAGGGTGTAAAGATTCCGCTATGTTCCTAGAAATATTATATTCCGTTACGATAGCAGAATCAAGACAAGCATATTCGGGATGGTACTACACTCAAAAAATCAAATCCATGTTGCCTGTATGAAATGTGCGCATACCGGCGCACACGCCACGTCCTGCAGAACGTGAATAAAGTCACCTATCACGGTTGACTGCAAAAGATGGTTTAAGTATATAAGGAGACAATGTGTGCCGGATTGATTGTATTTTTATCCCAAAATATGCGACAAGCAACCACAGAGCACAGACCTGCCTGTGCGTGACTGTACGCAGACAGGTGTCCTCTGTGGTTGATGTATTTTTAGGGATTATTGGTCTCCTGAAAGCAATAGTTGCAGAACGTTCAAAAAGATTGTATATTCCTTATGAACCCCTGCGGTTATCTACGCCTTCATTGTCGTTTCATTGCCTGCAGACTCACATACGTGCCGGTCGATCCGTTATTGACTAGAGACGGCAGTACTCACTGAGGGCGAGATCCTCATGCAGATGGTACAAATATCCGGGCGGGCCATTGAGAGATAGGGACGCACAAACCGTCACATAGAGAGTTATGTCATATTATAAAGATAAGATTTTAAGAAGAGCCCATCTCTTCCTGTTTCCCCTCCTCATCATTTTCCTCTTCTCCTGCGGGGGCATGAATACATTAAAGAAGAAGGAGGGTAAGCCCATCGTTGAAGGCCTGCCGCGCACGGTGGCGGTCTTGCCATTCGGCAACGAGACTGAGGAGATTGGCATTAGCAACAAAGTGCGGAAGAGCTTTTTCAACCACTTTAGCTCCAAGCCGTATATAAAGATTGATCCTTCGGTCGTCGATGAGAAGGTGACCATCCTTGAGAAGAAGACGGGGAAGACGGTCTTCGATATTCCGCCGGAGGAGCTTGTCTCTGCCATCGGCTGCGACGGACTCATATATGGAAACGTCATCGACTATAAGAGGCTCTTTGCGGTTGCCTACTCGCAGGTCGGTATTGAGGCGGAGGTCTGGCTGGTAAACGCCAAAACCGGCAAGGAGCTGTGGAGGGGAAAGGAATCGGTGAGGTACCATACCGGTGCGGTTCCGCTCTCTCCAATGGACCTGGTCATGACAACGGTCTCCTCCGCTCTCAACCTCAGGAACATCCAGGTGATAAGGGTGGTCAACGAGATTGGCTGGAAGCTCAACAAGGAGCTCCCCGCCCCGGAGGGGATCAAGATAGAGAAGAGACCGGTTATTAAGAATGCGGTATCCAATGCCGCTGATGGGCCCTTTGGAAAGGGAGGGATAGTCAGGGTCGCCATGGATGGCGAGCCGGGACTCGTGGCCTTCTTCGACATAGGGGGCCACAAAAGCGGCGTCCCCATGAAAGAGGTGGCTGTGGGGAGCTATATGGGTGAGTATCCGGTGGAGCCGGGGGACAATCTAATCGAGGCGCCGGTGATCATGTTCCTTAAGAGACCTACAGGTGAGGAGTCGAGATGGCTTGACATTGGCGGACACGTTACCATAGATACCACCCCCCCGGGAGGCGTAACGGGTCTCAGGGGCAGGTCGTTCATTGACAGGCTCGAACTCTCCTGGGAGAGGGTCCCGGACGACGACCTCAAGGGGTACAGGGTTCTGAGGAGCCTTAAGAAGCTATCGGACTATGAAGAGATAGGCCTCATCGAGGAGGAGAGGTTCGTAGACAAGGGAGCGGATTCGGGTGTTGTCTATCACTACAGGGTGGCGGCGGTAGACAGAGCGGGCAACTCCGGCGCCCTTGCCGAGCCGGTGAAGCTTGTGCTCAGGGAGAAGGCGCCGGTGCTCCTCGCGGGTGAGATAAAGGAGGACCGTACACTCGTTCCCGGCGACTACATTGTCAGGGGTGAACTCATAGTAGCTTCCTCGGTGATACTAAATATCGAGCCTGGGGTGAAGATACTCTTCGAGGAGGGCGCCTCCCTCCACGTCATGGGGAGCATAAAGGCGGAGGGCACGAAGGAGACGGGGGTGGAGTTCCTCCCTGCAACACCTGAAACGACCTGGAAAGGGATAGCAGTGGAGGGTGACGGCGCCACCTTTTCCTTTGCCAGGATAAGCGGCGCCGTTACCGCGTTGGAGATCATCAAAACACCGTCGGAGCTGAAAGACGTTGTGCTGGAGGGGAATAAGACCGCCCTCCATACCGTTGGTCTTCCATCCCCCCGGATAACCTCATCGACCATCTGGCACAACACAATCGGCGTCTCCCTGCAATCCTCCAAAGCGGTCCTTAAGGCAAACGAGATAACACAGAACGGCACGGGCATAAGGGCGGTCGCCTCCAGTCCGACCATAAGCGACAACAACATTTACGGCAATGAGATAAACGTGGAGGCAGCCACACACACCGAAAGGGAGAGCCTCGCCGGGAAACCGGAAGTAGAGGGGACAGAGGAGGGGGGCGCGGAGGGTGACGCCACTCAGGCCGCACCTTCCGGAGACTCCGCTGCATCCCTGAACGTTGATAGGAACTATTTCGGGACAATCGTTCACAGTGAAATGCGCTTCAAAGGAAACGTCGCCGTCAAAACCGTCCTTGATGAGAAGTACCCCGACGGACATTCCGTAGAGGTAGAGGTTGACCCCTACGCTCGCTTGAGCCCCGAAGAGAAGAAGAAGAAGGTAGCCGAGCTCTCGATTGCCGGCGGCAGGTACTTCAAGAAGCGCAACTTCGGCAAGGCTGTCGAGAACTTTGAGGAGCTGCTTACAATCGAGGAAAGTCCGACGACCTACTACTACCTGGCGCTCTCCTACCAGGGAATGGAAGACAATAAAGGCGCCCTCGAACACCTGAAAAACGGGGCCGAGAGGTTTCCTCTCGATTCGAATCTCAAGAAGGCGTACGGGCTCCTTCTCTACCAACTAGGCAGAAACGATGAGGCAAGGACGGTCATGCGGGAGGCATTACGGCTGAATCCCAGTGACAAACAGGTGAAGTTCATACTGGAGAGGCTTGAGGCCAAATAGCATTATCGCCGATCACCCCTATCACAATGCGATGGGAACCTTCCTGGTAGGGAGCAGGTCATGACCACCGGCTATCAGGTGGCTATGGCGTTTTTTGAAATCTCTTTCTTTGATAGGAATACGTGGCTGTTCAGTGAAGTACAGAGAAGCCGTCAGAAGATAAGGTTTGCCCCCAAGAGGAACCCATTCGTCAAGTCAGTGCATGTCTTATCCGGGTTTGCAGAGTCACATTCTGACTTGACGACCTGATATTTATAGCCAAGAGTTAATGAGACCATGGGCGTTGGGATATAGGCAAGCCCCAATTCGCTGGATGTATAGGTAGCGTCGACTGTCCCGCTGTTTCTTTCCATCTCCATGAAGCCGTAGGCTGCATTCCCGTAAATGGCGAGCCCATTGCCGATACCGGCGCTTCCTAGAATACCAAGCGTCGGCCCGGTATAATCGATAAACCCACCGGCTGTTCCTTCACCTAATGTCTGTTTGATAGCCTTGTACCCGCCGGTAAGCCCAAGACTGGGGGTGACGTAATAACCCGCGTTAACATCCATCTCTTCACGTTCCATTTTAAAAGTATTACCGATCGATGGATGTCCTGGAAAAGTATATTCGGTCGGCAGCATCCAACTACCCGTAAGAAAAAATTTCTTATACTTGAGGCTTAAACTTGGAAGAAGGCTCATTTCATTGTCTTCAGATCTATTGCTGAGAAGGTTCCCATTGCCAGTATTAAATAACCATTTGTTCCAACTATTGTACCAGAGCTTGGTTCCAACAGAGATGGTGAGGTCCGTTCCTAATCTCGCCCCCGCAAGGACCGGGCCTGTTCCGCTCATTAGAAATATAACGCACAACACCGCGCTGATAATCCTCTTCTTCATAGGAGCCTCCTTGTTCATGTCCTGTTTTTATTGAATACCGAAAGTGGCTCAGACTATAGCATAGGTCTGTTTGAACTGTCTACACCTTTTTAGCGCTTAGTTAAAAGGCTGGTGGAATAAATATGGTGGTTTCCTTTTCCTTTTCCCTCTGCCTTTGCTGTCTCGCTTTCTCACGTTCTACCTCAATCCTCTGTTTTTCCTCCAGCCTCTTTTTCCTTTTTTTCTCCCGTGTAATCCTGTCCCGCCTCTCTCTCTCGTCTTCATCACTGGCGCTTCTTACGAGCTGACCGTACTCTATCAGCTGTTCGGGAATCTCCTCTAGTATCCTGGCGGTAGAGACCCTCTTTTTTATAGA
>JBHHXU010000147.1:0-4997 GCA_046757185.1 Thermodesulfobacteriota bacterium | reverse complement strand
TTCATCCATGTTGCCGTCAAGATACTGGTTGTTCCCAATCTGATAATAGAGGTTTGGCAGGAGAGTGGCAGAGGGAGAGTTTTTCAGGACATCCTGGAGCTCGATAATCGCCTGCTTGAAATCTGAGAGCTTCTGATACTCCATGGCAATGTTGTAACGGTAGGTGTCACGCTTCGCTCCTCTGCTGTGCTCGACGAGCCACTGATACTCCCCAATGGCCTTCCGGTGCTCTCCGTTCCGCGCATAGATCTCCGCCATGTCTTGTCTCGCCAGGGCGATCTCCTTTGATTCGGGATAGAGGAGAATCAGCGAAAGGTAGGTGTCCAGCGCCATCTTCAGATTGCCGATATGGAGATAGTGTATCATACCGACCCTGTATTTGGCCGAAGGGGCGTAGCTGCTTTCCGGATAGTCATCGGCGAGGGAGCGGTAGACATCGAGGGCCTCCCTGTATTCACCCTCCCCGAGGAGGAGCTCGCCCCTCTCGAACAGTTCGGAGGCGCTCTCCCCGGAACAGGCCGTTACGAGAATGATGAGGAAAACAATAAAGACAGAGAGGGGGTAGCCGGCAAAAAGCTTATCACCGTGCCGGTATGTATAACCGTTACTCCTCAACATCTCTATCAGCGATATAGGCTATCCCGGTGACCACCTCTTCCGTGTCGATATCGATGAGTTTCACCCCCTGGGTATTCCGCCCTATGACGTGGATGTCCTTCATGGATATCCTTATAATTTTCCCCCTGTCGGTGGTAATCATCAGTTCGTCCTCGACCCTGACCTGCGCGATGCCGACCACCTTTCCGGTCTTCCCGGTAACCTTCATGTTGATGATGCCGCTCCCGCCCCTCTGCTGGCTCCTGTATTCATCGATGGCCGTCCTTTTGCCGTAACCCCTTTCCGTGACGGTCAGGATGGTGACCCCGTCCTCGAGGGTCTCCATGGAGACTACCTCATCCTCCTTCCCCAGCCTTATCGCCCTCACCCCCCGCGCATTTCTCCCCATCTCACGGACCTGCCCCTCGTTAAACCTGATCGCCTGCCCGTTCCGCGTACTGATGAAGAGGTCCGATGCGCCGTCGGTGAGCTTGGCGGAGATGAGGGTATCCCCCTTATCCAGATTGATGGCGATGATTCCGCCGGAGCGCACACTGGCGAAGGCCATGAGGTCGGTCTTCTTGACTATGCCCTGGGAGGTCGCCATAACGATATGCCGCCCCTCACCAAACTCCTTGACAGGGAGAAAGGCGGTCAGCTTTTCACCCTTCGTGATGTTGAGGAGATTGACGATTGCCTTCCCCCGTGCGGCCCGGCCCGCCTGGGGGATATTGTACACCTTGAGGGTGTAGGCTTTCCCCCTGTCGGTGAAGAAGAGGATATGGCTGTGAGTGGAGGCAACAAAGAGGTGTTCGACAAAGTCCTCCTCCTTCGTAGTCATGCCGGTCTTCCCCTTCCCCCCCCGCCGCTGTATCCTGAAGAGGCTCGTCGGGTTCCGCTTTATGTAGCCGCCGTGGGTGATATTGACAACCATCTCCTCGTCGGCGATGATATCCTCCAGGGTAATCTCACCGGTCTCCTCTATAATCTCCGTCCGCCTTTCATCGCCGTACCGCTCCTTGATCGCCGTCAGCTCATCGGTAATGACGTTCAGGAGTAACCTCTCATCGGTAAGGATAGCCTCGAGCCTCTTTATAAGCTTCAGAATATCCTTGTACTCTTCAAGTATCTTTTCCCTCTCGAGGGCGGTGAGCCGCTGGAGCCTCATGTCGAGGATGGCCTGGGCCTGGACATCGGTGAGGCCGAATTTCTTTATAAGCCCCTCCTTTGCCTCCTTGGGCGACTTCGACTGGCGTATCAGTTTGATGACCTCATCGAGGTTATCGATTGCAATCTTCAGCCCCTCCAGTATGTGGGCACGCTCCTTCGCCTTCCTGAGCTCGAAGGTGGTCCTTCTGGTCACCACCTCCTTTCTGAACCTGATGAACTGGTTGAGCATCTCCTTCAGGGTCAACACCTGGGGGCGGCCGTCTACTATGGCAAGGTTGATAATGCCGAAGCTGGTCTGCATCTGGGTATGGAGGAAGAGGTTGTTGAGGATGACCTCCGCCACCTCATCCTTTCTGAGCTCGATGACGATGCGCATCCCCTCCCTGTCCGACTCGTCCCTGATATCGGAGATGCCCTCCACCTTCTTGTCCCGTACCAGGTCGGCGATCTTCTCTATGAGCCTCGCCTTGTTCACCATGTAGGGTATCTCGGTGATGATGATTGACTGCCTGCCCGTCCGGGGGTGCTTTTCGGTTATGACCCGCGCCCTCAACTGGATGACCCCCCGCCCCGTTGTGTAGGCGCTCCTTATCCCCTCACGGCCGTGAATAAAGCCCGCCGTCGGGAAGTCGGGGCCGGGGATGAACTCCATAATCTTATTGACATCCGCATTCGGATTCTTAACAAGGTGGATGATGGCATCAATGACCTCTGTGAGGTTGTGGGGCGGCATATTGGTCGCCATGCCGACGGCAATGCCTGACGCCCCGTTGACCAGGAGGGTTGGGAATGCCGCCGGGAGCACCACCGGTTCTGTGAGGGAATCGTCGTAGTTCGGGCTGAAATCGACGGTCTCCTTCTCGATATCGGCGAGGAGTTCACCGGCGAGCCGTGTCATCCTCACCTCGGTGTAACGCATGGCGGCAGGGGGGTCGCCGTCAATGGAGCCGAAGTTCCCCTGCCCGTCGACAAGGGGATAACGGAGTGAGAAGTCCTGGACCATCCTCGTAATGGCATCGTAGACAGCGGCATCGCCGTGGGGGTGGTACTTGCCGATGACATCGCCGACCACCCTGGCCGACTTCTTGTACGCCTTGTTCCACTCCACCCCCATTTCGTGCATGGCGTAGAGAATCCGTCGGTGGACCGGCTTCAGCCCATCCCTCACATCGGGCAGGGCCCTGCCGATGATAACGGACATGGCGTAGTCCATGTACGACTTCTTCATCTCATCTTCTATGTAGACCGGTATTTTCTCCTGCGCCATTGGTCCTCCTTATTGAACGGTCATGAAACCTCTGAATAATGCGTCCCTGAACTATTCAGAGGACGAAAAAGTAAAATGCTATTTTCTTTTTTTCACATTTTCACTGAATCACCGCCATTGAAAATGGCGACACATCCTTGTGTCGAGGAATACCTGAATATATCAGACATTCTGCATATTCCTATCCAGACTCCGGTACTGTATCGCCTCCGAAAGGTGGTGGGTTCTTATCTGCTCCTCCCCCTCGAGGTCGGCAATGGTCCTCGCCACCTTCAGTATCCTCGTATAGGCCCTGGCCGAGAGGCCGAGCCTGTCGACAGCCGTCTCCAGGAGCCTCATCCCGTCACCGTCCACCGTGCAGAACCGCTTGATATGCCTGTTCGTCATCTGGCTGTTGACATGGAGCCTCTTCCCTGCAAAGCGCTCCGCCTGTATCCTCCCCGCCTTGCGCACCCGCTCACGCACCTCCCGGGACGACTCGCCGCTCCTATCGCTCGACAGCTCCCTGAACCTCACGGCAGGAACCTCGCAGTGGATGTCTATCCGGTCGAGCAACGGCCCCGAAAGCTTTGACCGGTACCGCTGCACCTGGAGGGGAGTGCAGTTGCACTCCTTCTGTGCATCACCGAGGTAGCCGCACGGGCACGGGTTCATGGCGCCGACGAGCATGAACCTCGACGGATAGGTGAGGGAGAGGGCCGCCCTGGAGATAGTCACCACCCCGTCTTCAAGGGGCTGGCGGAGCACTTCGAGGACGTTCTTCTTGAACTCCGGCATCTCATCCAGGAAGAGGATACCGTTATGGGCGAGGCTCACCTCTCCCGGCCTCGGCACCTGGCCGCCCCCTATGAGTCCGGCATCGGAAATCGTATGATGGGGACTCCTGAAAGGTCTCGCCGTTACGAGGGCTCTCCCCTCCGGCAGTGTGCCGGCAACGCTGTGTACCTTCGTCGTTTCAATCGCCTCTTCGATGCTCATCTCGGGGAGCAGGGAGGGGAGTCGGCGGGCAAGCATGGTCTTCCCCGATCCGGGAGGACCTATCATCACCATGTTGTGCCCCCCGGCGGCGGCTACCTCCATTGCCCGCTTAACGTGCTCCTGCCCCTTGACCTCGTTGAGGTCGAGGTCATCCTCGCCGATGCCCTTGAAGTACTCACCCGTATCGATGGTGCAGGGGGGGATATCGGTCGTCCCGTTGAGGAGCTCCACCAGTTGGGGGAGGTTCTCCACCCCGATTACATTAATCCCATCAACGAGGGCGCCCTCCCTCTCATTCTCCTTCGGAACGATGATGCCCTTAATTCCCCTCTCCCGTGCCGCCGCCGCGATGGAGAGGGCGCCCCTTATCGGTTTCACCCGTCCATCGAGGGAGAGTTCCCCCGCAATGAGAAATTTCTCGATACGTTCACCCTTTACGAGCCCCTCGGCGGCGAGGATGGCCACCGCCATAGGGAGGTCAAAGCTGCTCCCCTCCTTCTTTATGTCCGCCGGCGCCAGGTTGACCGTAATCCTCTTGGCGGGAAACTCGTACCCCGTATTGGTGATGGCCGCCTTTACCCTGTCCTTGCTCTCCTTGACGGCGTTATCGGGAAGCCCGACGGTTGAGAAGGTCGGCAACCCCCTAGCGATATCGACCTCGACCTCGATCGGACAGGCATCGATACCGATGAGAGCGCTGCTGAAGACTTTGGCCAGCATAAGTTGAGTTATAGTATCAGGAAAAGGGGTGGCATACAAGCAAAAAGGGGTGCCCCAGGACGGCACTTTAGGGTAATAATATCAGGGGGTTGGAAGAGGGCAGGGCATCATGTGATCCTTCATCGGGAAGGGGGGGATTGCTCCTCTCAGTAGACCTTCGATACCCTCAACTCCTGGTTCGGCCCGCCGTTGAGGAGTTTCACCACCTGTACGTCGTCATGGAAGTACTCGATCACATTCAGGCAGCCGTAGTCCTGCTCGATGC
>JBHHXU010000146.1:0-5008 GCA_046757185.1 Thermodesulfobacteriota bacterium | reverse complement strand
TCAGGTCATCTCCATGGAGCGCTCCTTCCACGGGAGAACCATGGCTGCCATGGCGGCAACGGGGCAGAGGAAGATACAGGAGGGGTTCGAGCCGCTCCTGGAGAAGTTCTCCTATGTCCCTTTCAACGATCTGAAGGCGATAGAAGGGACGATTACGGAGAAGACCGTTGCGGTCATGACGGAGCCGATCCAGGGCGAAGGGGGGGTAAATCTCCCGTCTGCGGATTACCTCAGGGGACTCAGGACCCTCTGTAAAGAGGCTGGTATCCTTCTCATCTTCGACGAGGTACAGGTGGGGATGGGGAGGACGGGCTCACTCTTTGCCTATGAGCAGTACGGTGTTACTCCCGATATCATGACCCTCGCCAAGGGGCTTGCGGGGGGGGTCGCCATCGGCGCAATGGTCGCGACCGATGAGGTTGCCGCCGCGTTCACCCCCGGTTCCCACGCATCGACCTTCGGGGGGAACCCGATTGCCACTGCGGCGGGGAGTGCTGCACTGAGAACAATCCTTGAGGAGGGGCTTCTCGATAACTGCCGACGGGTCGGTGCCTATCTTGTTGAGAGGCTGAGTGATTTGAAGGGTACCCTTCCTTCCATCCGTGAGGTCAGGGGGATAGGGTTGATTGTCGGTATGGAGGTCGATGTCCCCGGCGCTCCTATAGTCTCTGAATGCATGGGGCGGGGGCTCCTGATTAACTGCACGGGAGAGTCTGTCCTCCGCTTCCTCCCCCCCCTCACCGTGACGGAGGGCGATGTGGATGAGATGCTGGGCATCCTGACACCGGTTTTAAAGGAGAAGCTGGGGGCATGAACCTCCTTACCATATTCGATCTGAAGAAGGACGATATTGACGGCCTCATAGAGAGGGCCACTGTGCTGAAGAAGAGGCAGAGGAGGGGGATACCCCACCTGCCCCTCGCGGGAAAGGTCCTCGGCCTCATCTTCGAGAAACCCTCGACGAGGACCCGTGTCTCATTTGAGACCGCCATGTACCATCTGGGGGGGAACACCATTTTTATCAGCCATCGCGATTCCCAGATCGGGAGGGGAGAGCCGATCAAGGATACGGCAAGGGTTATGTCCCGTTACGTGGACGGGGTGGTCATACGGACTTTCGGCCATGAGATCATCAAGGAGTTTTCAAACTATTCGTCGATACCTGTCATAAACGGTCTTACTGACCTGCATCATCCGTGTCAGGTCCTCGCCGATATCATGACCATCGTTGAAGCAAAGGGTGGATACGACGGGTTGCAGGTCGCATGGGTGGGGGACGGAAACAATATGGCGAACTCATGGATAGAGGCGGCGGCACGGCTCGGTTTTGATCTGAGGCTTGCCTGTCCCGACGGGTATCACCCCGACAGCTGGATACTTGAAAAGGCGAGAGGGGAGGGGAGCGCCGCCATTGAGGTCATGAGTAACCCCCAGACAGCGGTGAGGGATGCCGATGTGGTGAATACCGATGTCTGGGCGAGCATGGGACAGGAGGATGAGAAGCAGGGGAGGGAGGGCGCGTTCCAGGGGTATCAGCTCAATGGTACCCTTATGGAGAGCGCGAAGAACGACGCCATCGTGATGCACTGTCTCCCCGCGCACCGCGGAGAGGAGATAACGGAAGAGGTTCTTGAGGGCGCTCAATCTATCGTGTGGGGTCAGGCGGAAAACAGGCTCCACATGCAGAAGGCGATAATCGAATGGCTTCTGTAGCAGCCTGGGAACAGATTTGAAATTTGTCCCCAATAACAGGGAGGATGAATGTCACGAATTAAGAAGGTAGTGCTGGCATACTCGGGAGGTCTCGACACCTCGATTATTATCCATTGGCTCATCAAGCAGTACGGGTGCGAGGTGATCGCCTTCGCGGCAAACCTCGGCCAGGGTGAGGAGTTGAAGCCACTGAGGAAGAAGGCGAAGGATTCCGGCGCCGGCAAGATATACATAGAGGACCTGCGGGACGAATTTGTACACGACTATGTTTTCCCGATGTTAAGGGCGGGCGCCGTCTACGAGGGAGGGTACCTCCTCGGTACCTCTATCGCGCGGCCCCTCATCGCCAGGAGGCAGATTGAGATTGTCGAAAAGGAGGGGGCCGACGCGGTCTGTCACGGGTCGACCGGCAAGGGGAACGACCAGGTACGTTTTGAGCTGGCCTACTACGCCCTCATGCCGCATATACATGTGATAGCGCCGTGGAGGGAGTGGTCGATGAAGTCCCGTAGCGACCTCATCGCCTACGCAAGAAGGAACAGGATACCGGTGACCGCGACAAGGAAGAAGCCGTACAGTATGGACAGGAACCTCTTCCACATGAGCTTTGAGGGCGGTATCCTTGAGGATCCGTGGATGGAGCCCCCGGAGTCGTTCTTTAAGATGTCGGTGTCACCGGAAAGGGCCCCCGACAGAGCCACCTACCTGGAGATCGATTTCAGGAAGGGTGATCCGGTTGCCGTTAACGGTAGGAGGCTCGCCCCGGTCAAGCTCCTGGAAACCTTGAACCGTGCCGGCGGAAGGAACGGCATAGGGCGGCTCGACATCGTTGAAAACCGGTATGTGGGGATGAAATCGAGGGGGGTCTACGAGACGCCGGGGGGGACCATTCTCCATGTGGCGAGACGGGCCGTCGAATCGATAACGATGGACAGGGATGTCATGCACCTGAGGGACAGCCTCATGCTCAAGTACGCCGAGCTTGTCTACTACGGCTACTGGTTTTCACCGGAGAGGGTGGCTATGCAGAAGTTGATCGATGAGGCCACCGCCGATGTAACGGGAACGGCCAGGGTCAAGCTCTACAAGGGGAGCTGTACGGTCGCAGGGCGGAGGGCGAAGAAGTCCCTCTACCGTGAAGACCTTGCGACCTTCGAGGAGGAGAGCGTCTACAACCAGCGGGAGGCGGAGGGTTTCATACGGCTCAACGCGCTCCGCCTCAAGCTTCAGGGCGCCCGCAAGGGTGGCCGGCAGCGGTGAAGATTGCCAGGTTTTCACATCAGGGGGTTATACGGCACGGCATTGTTGAGGGTGATACCGTTACAGAGGCAGAGGGGGAGATAGAGAGCGGTTTCAGAAAGGGTGAGGGGCGGTACCGCCTCGAAGAGGTGAGGCTCCTTCCGCCCTGCGTATCGTCCAAGATTATTGCCATAGGGTTGAACTACAGGGCCCACGCGGCGGAGTTCAATAAAGAACTTCCCGATGAGCCGATGATCTTCATGAAGCCCCCGACAGCGGTCATAGGGCACGGTGATGAGATCGTCTATCCGGCCCACATGTCGCGAAGGGTCGACTTTGAGGGGGAGCTTGCCGTTGTCATAGGGAGGGAGGCCAGGATGGTGAGTGAGGAGGGTGCGGGAGGGTTCATCTTCGGCTACACCTGCTTCAACGACGTGACGGCACGGGACCTGCAGAAGACGGACAAACAGTACGCGCGGGCCAAGGGGTTCGATACTTTCGCTCCCATCGGACCGTGGATCGAAACGGAGCTTGACCCCCTCGATGTCAGGATAGAGAGCTATCTTAACGGCGAGAAGAGGCAGGACACATCGACAACGGATATGATCTTCAACACCTACCGCCTCGTGAGCTTTGTCTCCCAGGTGATGACCCTCCTCCCCGGTGACGTGATTGCCACGGGTACCCCATCGGGGGTGGGGAAGATGAAACCTGGCGATACCGTTGAGGTTCGGATAGAGGGGATCGGGTCCCTCGTGAACAGAGTGGCGTGACCGACCGAAAGCGGTCGCTGAGAGCAGCCTTACATTACACTATCAGTCTGGAGGCGTGGCGTGAAAGAGTCTTATATTCAGGGTATATTCTCGGAGAGGATCGGGGGCAAAACCTTCGGTAAGGGGACGAAGATATACAAGTTTGAAAAGATAAAGAGGGCAAAGGCCGCTGCCCTGAAGGCACATCCGGGGACGGAGCTCCTCGACTTCGGTGTGGGTGAGCCGGATGAGATGGCGCCCAACGTGGTGGTTGAGGCCCTCAGGATAGAGGCGGGGAAGGCCGAGAACAGGGGGTACGCCGACAACGGGATACAGGAACTCAAGGAGGGTGCGGCACGGTATATGGAGAAGGTCTACGGGGTGAAGGGGCTCGACCCGGTTAAGGAGGTTGTCCACTCTATCGGTTCGAAACCGGCCCTTGCCATGCTGCCCGACGCATTTATCAACAGCGGGGATGTTGCCATCATGACCGTTCCCGGCTACCCTGTCCTTGCCCTCCACACGCAGTGGTGCGGTGGCGATGTGGTGAACCTCCCACTGACGGAGGAGAGCGACTTTCTCCCCGACCTCGATTCGATTCCCAGGGATGTTCTGAAGAAGACGAAACTCCTCTACCTGAACTATCCGAACAACCCGACCGGCGCTGGCGCGACGGTCGACTTCTTCAAAAAGGTCGTTGATTTCGCTCACAGGAACGGTATCGTAGTAGTTCACGATGCCGCCTATGGTGCCCTCACCTATAATGGTAAGCCTCTGAGCTTCCTGAGCATTAAAGGGGCAAAGGATGTCGGTATCGAGCTCCACTCCTTCTCCAAGGCGTACAACATGACAGGATGGAGGCTTGCCTTTGTCGTCGGCAATGAGAAGGTCGTCAGCGCCTTCGCCCATGTGAAGGACAACTACGATTCAGGCCAGTTCATCGCCATACAGAAGGCGGGCATCTATGCCCTCGACCACCCCGAGATAACCGAGAGGATAGCGGTCAAGTACAAGCGGAGACTGGAGTTGATGGTGAACGCCCTCACCTCCGTCGGTTTCAAGGCCAGGATGCCCGACGGCGCCTTCTACCTCTATGTTCCGTCCCCAAAGGGGGCGGGGGGGAAGAGGTTCAAGTCGGCAGAGGACGCGGCGGAGTTCTTCATAAAGGAGAGTCTCATCTCAACGGTGCCGTGGACTGAGGCGGGAGATTACCTGAGGTTTTCGGCAACCTTCAGTGCGAAGGGTGAGGAGAACGAGATGAGGATAATCGGTGAGATGAAGAGGAGGCTCTCTGAGCTGGAACT
>JBHHXU010000145.1:0-5036 GCA_046757185.1 Thermodesulfobacteriota bacterium | reverse complement strand
CCCCCTTGGGGACAGTGTTCTGTTTCTTTGCGTCCTGAACAGGTCTCCTGGCTTGAGTTCACCCTACTCACTGCGCCTTCCCATCCTTGCTACAGACAGTGGCGTTAAAGCGGCTTTCGTCCCTCTCACAGTCGCGGGGCGGCGGGAGCTTCTAACTCCCTTCCCTTGTTCGGTAGCAATGGAACATAATCAATCGTGCCTTCATTGGCCTCTCATTCCTACACCGTCTTACTCTTTCCCTCTCACCTCCTTTCACTACTGCTTTTCTTCTCGCTCCATGGTAATGAGTGGTCTCCCACCCTCTCCGGCAACACGGAGCCGGCAGCCGTAGAGCTCCTCCAGGAGGTCGCCGTTGACCACCTCATCAGGCCTGCCGTGCCGTATTACCTCTCCATCTCTGAGGGCAATGATGGTAGCGCAGAAGCGGGCGGCAAGGTTGATGTCGTGGGAGACCATGACCACCGTTAGACCTCTCCTGTTCAGCTCCTCGACACGCTCCATGATCTCCACCTGATGGTGGATGTCGAGATGGGTGGTCGGTTCATCCATGAGGATAATATCGGGCGCCTGGGCCAGCGCCCTCGCAATGTAGACCCTCCTCCGCTCACCCCCGCTCAGGGTGTGGATATCCCGTCCCCTGAAGCGCCAGCAGTCGGTGAGGGTCATCGCCCTCTCCGCCGCCGCAAGGTCGCCTTCACCCTCCATCTGAAGCCCCCTCAAATAGGGGCTCCTCCCCATGAGCACCATCTCCATGGCGGTAAAAGAAAAGGGGGTCGTCTCCTCCTGGGGAACGAAGGCAATCCTCCGCGACAGCTCCCTCCTCCCCATCTCGCCGAGCGGCCTCCCCCCGAGGCGTATCACCCCCGCCGCCGGCTTGAGGATACGTGTCATGAGCTTGAGGAGGGTCGTCTTCCCGGAGCCGTTCGGCCCAATGATGCCAATGAACTCCCCCTCGCCGACCGAGAGGTCCACCCCCTTCAGAACGGCCCCCCTCCCGTATGAGAAGGTTACCCCCTCTACACGGAGGAGAGGTAATGATCTTCCCCCTCCTCCCGGCGTTGTATCTACATCCTCCCTCATTTCATCCATCTCGCTTCTCTCCATCACCCCTGCACCCTCCTCCTCTTCAGGAGATAGATGAAGAGAGGGGCGCCCACCGAGGCCGTGATGACGCCGACGGGGAGCTCGGCCGGGGCGAGAAGACTCCTGGCAATCGTATCGGAGAGGACCAGGAATGCGCCGCCGAGGAGGGCCGAGGCCGGCAGGAGAAGTCGGTGGTCGCCGCCAAAGAGGAGACGCGCCGAATGGGGAACGACAAGGCCGACAAAACCGATGAGACCGGAAAAGGCCACCGAGAGGCCCGTCATGAGGGACGCCGTGATAAATATGGAAACCTTGAGCCCCTCCACACCGGCGCCAAGGTGAAGGGCCGTCTCCTCCCCGACGGTCAGGAGATTGAGCCCCCTGAAGTTGGCGTAGAGGAGGATGACTCCGGCGCCGCAGTAGAGGATGGCGATGAGGGCCTTTCTGTTGTCGGCGCCGCTCAGATCCCCCATGAGCCAAAAGAGGGCGCTCCCCATCTCATTCAGGGAGGCGGTGGAGAGAAGGAACATGATTACCGCCCCGAAGAAGGCCGCAATCATGACGCCGGCGAGGAGCATGGTGGTCGTGTGGAGCCTCCCCCCCACCCTTCCGAGGAGATAGACAAGAATGATGGTGACAAGGGCGCCTGCAAAGGATGCCAGGGGAAGGAGCCATGCCGATATGCTCCCCGCCATCATGGCGAGGATTACCCCTACACCGGAACCGCTCGATACACCGAGGATGTACGGCTCCGCGAGGGGGTTCTTGAGGAGCGCCTGGAAGGCGACCCCCGCCGTAGCGAGTCCTCCTCCCACCACCCCCGCCAGGACAATCCTGGGGAGACGGATATCGAGGACGATAGAGCGTGCCGCCCCCTCCCCTCCACCCCGCGCCACCGCAATAAGCTCCCCCAGGCCGATCTCCACCGTCCCCCGTGTGAGAGCAAAGAGCATGACCAGCAGGAGCAGGAGCAGGAGACCACCCGTCACGACGACAACCCTCCTGAGACTAATCATCTGCAAACCTCTCGGGATGTATCATCCTGGCAAGCTCCTCGAGGCCGTCAACTATCCGCGGCCCTGCCCTGTGTATCAGGTCGGGGTTGATGAAGTGTATCTCTCCACTCCTTACCGCAGGAATCTCCCGCCACTGCTCCCACCTCTTCAAGACCGCCTTCGATGCCTCCCTCTCCGCCATAGACGAAATAACGAGTACCTCGGGAGCATTTGACAGCACCCCCTCCATACTGAAACGGGGATAAGGGAGGCTCACCCCGCCTGCGATGTTCCTCCCCCCAGCCATCGTAATGAGAGTGTCGATAAAGGTCCCTCCACCCACCGTCATGAGCGGATTATCGCCCAGCTGATAGAAGACGGGACGGGCCGTCGCCCCCTCAAGGCGAGTTACGACTTCATCGACACGTCCCTCCATTTCATTGACAAGCCTTCCGGCCTCACCCTCCCTGCCGGTGATCCTCCCGATAGAGAGGATGGCGCTGTTTATGTCGCCTATACCCCGCGGAGGGGCGATAACGAATACGGGGATGCCCATCGTCGTGAGCCTCTCGATACTCCCCTTGGGGTTCCCGTCAGAGGTGGAGATAACGAGGTCGGGGGAGAGTGAGAGGAGCCGCTCCAGGTTGATATTCACATAGCTCCCGACCACGGCCTTCCCTTTCGCCCCTTCGGGGTAGTCGCTGAAAAGGGTCACCCCCACGATCTCCTCATCAAGGCCGATGGCGAAGAGGATCTCGGTGATGTTCGGCCCGAGAGAGACGATCCTCTTCGGAGCGGCCTCCAACACAACCTCCCTTCCCAAGTCGTCCCGGTAGGTCTCCGCATGAAGTGGACGGTAGAAGGAGAGGAGGATGAGAGAGGCAAGGATAATCTTTGAGAAACAGGATCTCCCGGTTACCTCTTCCCCCCCTTTTTTTATACTCCTCAGAAAAATCTGTACCATAAAAAAATCCCGGACCTTTCAGCCCGGGACTCCCTGTTTATCCATAGACCACAATTCACCCCCTCTCTGTCGAAGGGACAGGTGAAACATCTACAGGCAGGTCTTCTGACTCCCGGATTATCCTACTCACCGCGCCTTCCCGGATTAATGGGGACAGTCCCTATTCTACGACTCAGCTTCGCTTAGTCCGTAAATTAGGACAGTCCCCTATCCAGTGGCATTGTGCGGATTTCGTCCCCGGTTACAGCGGCGGGACCGCTCCCGAATCTAACGGGATTCCCTCTTGCTCCCCTAAGGAGAACCTGTAAATGGGTTTTCAGTTGTGTGCGGACAATTTACATGAGCCTCGCTTGAGATGTCAAGCTATTTCCTCTACATGACCGAAGCGGTCTCTTCAGCGCACGCTGGTAAAAGTCACTTCATGGCATTTTGCTGAGAAGTATCTATGGCTGGCAGGGAGATTCAGGTGTTGGAAATGGCGGCGCGGAGCCAGAGCCACGCAGAGGAGGGGCTGGGGGATACCCTCAAAAGGGCTCCACGAATGCGCCGCAGGTTGTGACCCTGCTCCCGCGCTGCGAGGCCCTGCAGGAGTTCCATCGCCTCAACTTTTGTGCCGCTCTTTGCGAGGAGCTGGGCGAGGTCAAAGGCAACATTGAAATGGCCCGGTGAGATCGCCTGCGCCATGCGGAGCAGACAGATCGCCTCTCCTCTCTGTCTACGACCCCTGAAATGACGGCGTCCATCGATGAGCGTCTTCAAGGCGTCCGCCCGTTGCCCCCGGTCGAGTTGGAGCCCCACGACTGCCTTCCACGTCTCGATTTCCCACGGCATGCAGCGTGTCGCCTGGACATAAACGCTCCGGGCCTTATCCACAAAGCCCTTCTGGAGGTACCCCTCACCGGCTGCCCTGAAGCTCGACCACGCCTCAACATAGAGCCGTCTTTCGGCGAGGAGGGGGGCAACCTTTCCGTGGACAACGTAGTCGCCCGGATCGGCTTTGAGCAGCTTCTGATACTCGGCTATGGCCTTCCTCCGTTTTCCCCTGGCCCTGGCCTTACCTGCGGCATCGAGGATATCGGAGCGGCTATATGTCGTGCTACGTTTAAACCACATGGGCTCTCCCTCTCCCTTGTCCCGTCCTCATCAAACCATTTGCTTATCACGGTTGAGAAAATATAGACGTGACAAAAAGCACAAGAGGGAAGAAAGGATTGGTTTGTCTTTTGTCAGGTAATTGTGATATTAATGTAATACTGTACACCAACGAAAGGGAGGGAGAACATGAGCTACTATTTTAGCAGGTCACTGGAGATGCCGTTTGACGAGGCTGTTGCCAGAGTCACCGAAGAGCTGCAAAAGGAGGGCTTCGGCATCCTCACAAAAATCGATGTAAAGGAGACGTTGAAAAAGAAGCTCGATGTGGATTTCAGGCAGTACAGGATCCTCGGCGCGTGTAATCCGGCCTTTGCCTATCAGGCGTTACAGGCCGAGAAACAGATCGGGCTTATGCTCCCCTGCAACGCCGTTGTGCAGGAGGCGGCTGACGGTATGGTGGAGGTATCGGCTATCGATCCGATAGCGTCCATGCAGGCCGTTGAAAATCGTACACTCGGCGACATTGCTGAACAGGTGCGAGCAAAGCTGAAGAAGGTGATTGATTCTCTGTAGACCTTAGCTTAAGTTGAATAGTTTTTGAGTATTGTGATATGGGTAATTTCAAAGAATCAATCAGAGGTTCCTTAAAATAATCATGGTGCCCAGAATTTACAGCTACCCACCTCCTTGTCAGCTTTTTCTCCTTAACAAGAGAATATGGAAAAGCCCCATGGTTTAACAAACCTTGGGGCTTAATTTTTCGTGATTGGGTAGATTGCTTGTGGTGGAATGAGCAGTGTGTAATTTTCTCTTCAACAACCTCCCATCGTTGCAGCGAACACCTTTAGAATGAGTAGGTAACCTCCGCCGCAAAGGTATTTATAGTATCTTCGGTATTA
>JBHHXU010000144.1:0-5042 GCA_046757185.1 Thermodesulfobacteriota bacterium | reverse complement strand
CTGGAACTCCTGTTTTGATCCAGGAAGCCGGGTTAAAAGAGAGAGAAACAGTGAGTATGTTGTCAGTGCTTGAAGCCCGAACATCTTTCAGAGGCTCCGTCTTTCGCTAAGACCGCAAAGCTATATACATTCTATATTCAATGATGGCATCATGACCACCGTCTTTGTCGGCATAGGCTCCAACATGGGGGATAAGGGCAAGAATTGCCAGAGGGCACTCGCCCTCCTCGGGGAGAAGTGCATTCTCAGGAAGGTCTCCTCCCTCTACGAGACGGAGCCGTGGGGCAACAGTGAGCAGGAGGATTTCGTGAACTGTGTCGTAGAGGTCGCCACCTCCCTTGGGGTGCGGAGGCTGCTCTCCCTTGTAAAGGGGATTGAGACGAGCCTGGGGAGAATCACTACCAGTAAGTGGGGTCAGCGAACAATCGACCTCGATATCCTCCTCTATGGAGACATGGTTGTCGAGGAGGAGGGACTGAAAATCCCCCATCCGTTCCTCCATCAACGGGCCTTTGTCCTCGTTCCCCTTGCCGAGATAGCTCCAACACTTCTCCATCCACTCCTTAATAAGAGTCCGGTCGAGTTGCTCTCCGAGCTGGATGATCCGGAGAGGGTAAAAAGGCTCGACAGAGTGTCTCCTATCGGTGCGGAGCGGCCTTTTTATCTTGACGGGGTAACCCGATTGTAGTATACAAAAAGTCACAAAAATCGTTTGAGTGATCTTCAAGCGGGCGTAATTCAATGGTAGAATGGAAGCTTCCCAAGCTTTCTACGAGGGTTCGATTCCCTTCGCCCGCTCCAGACTTAGAGTGACTCATTTAGAGTCGGAGCACTTGCCCCTCACCACTCCTCAATGGGAATCGGTCAATGCTAAAGTGGGAGAGCATGCATAATGCAAAGGCCGGCGTTTGTCGATGCCGGCCTTTTTAATGTATAATATTAAGGCAATAGAGAGAGCTGTTAGAATGGCAAAACCAGAGACAATAAAATGTCCCGTCTGTTCCCGTGAGACTGAGTGGGAGGGAAACCCTTACAGGCCGTTCTGTTCAGAGAGGTGTGGACTCTTGGATCTGGGGCAGTGGGCGGATGAGCGGTATGCTATCCGAGGCAGGAGGTCGGAGGACCGTTGCCATGGCCATCCGTCGCAGGTGCAGCGTGTGCCGGAGGAGGAGGGATGACCGACAATAATCTCCTTGAAGAGATAAAGACGAAGGAAGATGAGCTTGAGGCACTTCTCCAGAGGACGAAAGAAGAGGCCCAACAGACCATTAACGATGCACATGTGAAGGCACGTGAGATAGAGGCATCTGCGAAGAGAGAGGCTGAGAGAGAGGCGGAACATCTAAGCGAAAAGGAGATGGAGGCCATTGAGAAGGATGCCGATACCGTAGTAAAAAATGCGAAGAGCAAGGCGGAGGAGCTTGAAAGGGGGGCGGCTGCTAAATTTGAAGAGGTCGTCCGGTTGGTCCTCGATCACATCCTCCCCGAGGTAAGTAATGATTCAGAAGATGAGTAAAGTACAGATAGTGGGGAGCAAGGTCATCCTTTCAGAGGTGATCGAGGTGCTCCACTCTATCGGTACGATACAGATTGAGAGTGTTCCTCAAAAGATAGATATAAGTGAAAAGTTTATATCGGCAATCCCCCTGGACAGAGAGAGGGTGCTCCTCCGGGAGAGGCTCGATATACTCCTTGCAAAGCTCAAGGACATCCTCCTCTTGCTGCCGAAGCCGGCCTCATCTGAGGAAGAGGCGAGGGAGGGTTTCCTCCTCCTCGATATCACCTCGGATGAGGGACAGAGGAGGATAGATGACCTCTACAATGAGATCAAGGAGGTGCAGAAGAGAAGGCTGGAACTCAGGGAGGAGCTTTCTACAGCCGAGAGGTATGAGAGGATATTAAAGGGATTCGCCCCCCTGATAACCGCCATCGGGGATATCAGACACCTCGAGGTCATGGGTATCACCATCGATAAGGAGAAGCGTGCTGTTCTCCCCCTCCTCAAGGAGGAGGTTGAAAGGATTACCGAGGGGAGGTCCGAGATTTTCGATAAGGTTCTCGATGAGGAGACGATTGGCGTCATCATTGCTTACAGCCGTGATTTCGATACCGCTCTAAAGGAGCTCCTCATGGGGGAGAATATTAGCGAGATTACCCTTCCCGCCGAGTATGCCGGTCTTTCATTCCTCAACGCCATGAAGGAGATGATTAAGAGGAAGGAGGGGATACCACGTGAGCTGCACGAGATAAGGAAGAGTATAGAGAGACTTTCATTGCGGTGGTACCACATCATCAAGACCCTCATCGACACCGTGGCTGACACCATAGATGAGTTTCATGCGGTTGAGTACTGCGCCCAGACTCACTACGCCTTCATCCTCTCCGGCTGGGTTCCGAAGTCAGAGTGCGCCCTCCTCTCAACAACCCTCCGTAACAGGTTTGGTAACAAGGCAGTAGTCAGGGAGGTAGAGATTGCCGAAGAGGAGGTCGACGAGGTGCCGGTCTCCATAAAGAACCCCTTCTTCATCAGGCCCTTCGAGGTCTTTATGTCGGTCTTTCCACCCCCCAAGTACGGTACCATCGATCCGACCCCCTTTCTCGCCTTCTTATTCCCCGTCTTCTACGGGCTCATCCTCGGTGATGTAGGTTATGGTGTAATAGTCCTTGCCTTAAGCCTCTCTTTAAAGAGGCGGTTCAGGGAGAGGGAGTTCCTTAAGGATATCTTTACCGTCTTTTCAATCTGTGCCATGTTCTCGGTTATCTTCGGTGTCCTCTTCGGAGAGTTCTTCGGAGATCTTGGGGAGCATTACGGCATGCATCCGATTATCTTCGACCGGGCAAGGGCGGTCGAGTCGTTCCTGATCCTCGCCGTGGCAATCGGTGTGGGACATGTCCTCTTCGGGCTGCTCCTGGCCTTTGTCAATTCACTCCAGAGGGGGAAGATGAAACATGCCATCGTCAAGGCGGCAACAATCGCTGCCGTTGTCGCCCTCCTCTGTTCCATCGCCGTTATGGCCGGTTATCTCCCCCAGACTATCTTTACGCCGGGGATACTTGTCCTTGCATCAGCCTTTGTGCTGCTTATTGTTTTAGAGGGTATTGTAGGCCCCCTCGAGATCATCGGGGTTGTGGGGAATATGCTCTCCTATGCCCGTATCATGGCCATAGGGATGGCCTCCATAATACTTGCCATCGTGGCGAACGAACTGGGGGGGATGACGGGAAATATCTTTCTCGGTATTGTCGTGGCCTCCCTCATCCATCTGATAAACATCGCCCTCGGCGTATTCAGTCCTACCATTCACGACTTGAGGTTGCACTATGTTGAGTTCTTTGGTAAATTTTTTCAACCGGGGGGAAGGAAGTATGTCCCCTTCAAGAGGCATAAGTGATGGCGTCGTAATAAGTCCGACCTACTGCGTCGCAGTTATTTTTCAGACTCTCGACATACCACATGTATGCCTTCGTACCTGAAAAATCACTGCTCCTTGTATATCGAAATTCTTACTTAGCCATCCCACGATTTTTTACGAGTTCGGCATAAGTAGGTTGTGGGGAGAGAGGAAGAACAACGAAAACGACATTCAGTTGCCATGCATTCTGAATGATCACAATGGAGGTGAACATGGAAAAGGGACTCATTGCATTAGCGGCTGCGCTGGCCGTTGCCATCCCCGCACTCGGGACGGCGTGGGCACAGAGCAGGATAGGGTCGGCCGGAGCGGGGACCATTGCGGAAAAGCCTGAACTGAGCGGTCTGGTGATCATTATGCTCGCCATACCGGAGACGCTGGTTATTCTGGGCTTTGTTATTTCCTTCCTGATCATGAGGCTATAGGGGGGGCGATGGGGCACGAAGAACTCCTCAGGGCGCTGGAGAACGACAGCAGAAGGGAGCGGGACGCACTCCTTGAGAATGCTCAAAAGGAGGCAGGGGAGATCCTTGCCGCGGCGGAGAAGAGGGCGGAGAAGCTCAAGGAGGAGTATCTCAAAAGGGTTGTTGCCTCCCGTGAAAGTGAGAGGGCAAGGAGGCTGAACACCGTCCGGAAGGAGGCGCAGGAGACTCTCCTGAAAACGGAGCATGAGATTATCTCGCGCGTATTTCGGGAGGTAGAAAGACGTTTTCCTGCCATCGATAACTATGATGATGTAATCAGGGAGCTCTTCAGGGAGGCGATAGGATATGCAAGGAGTGAGATAGGTGAAGAGTCATTCCATGTCTATCTGAGCATGAGTGATGTTGATGTCGTCAAGGAGCTGGTAAAACCGGGGGAGAGCAGTGTCATGCTGATTCCGCTGGACGGCATATCGTGCGGTGTTGTCATCTCTCGGCCGGACGGCAAGGCAAAGTATATCAATACCCTTTCGAGCAGGCTCGAGAGGGCGAAGATGAGGCTCATGCCGACAGTGAGAGGGGCGCTCTTTGAGGAGGGATAGATTCTGAATCTCGACTATCTGAATACGCGGGTGAGGGCATGGAAGGGAGGGTTCCTCTCCCGGGAGGATTATGAGGCACTCTACGGGATCGGCGACCTCGACGGTCTGGTCAAGAGGCTGAAGGAGACCCCTTACGGCCGGGATATAGAAGAGACGCGAACAAGGGTTAAAGACAAGTCGCCCCTCAGTCTTCTTATTCCCGCGCTGAAAAATCACATTGTAAGGGTGCACAGGTTGTTACGGAAGAGCTGTCCGAGTGATGCCCTGCTCCTCCTCGAGGCGGTGCTCTCCCCCTTTGAGGTCTACAATATAAAGACCATCATGAGGGGGATAGAGAAGAACACCGACCCTGAAGAGGTCTTTGCCGCCACCGTCCCTACCTGGAGGATGGATACGAAGGCGCTGAAGGAACTCATCGATCAGAAGGATATAAGGGGGGTCATCTCTCTTCTTGACACGTGGGGGATGCCCTATGCAAAGCCGTTAAAGGAGGGGTATAAAGGGTATTCAGACGAGAAGAGGCTCTCCCTCCTTGAGATGGATCTCGACAGGTTTGTCATTGAGTTCTACCTCGACGCTCTCGATGATAGTGAGGAGAACAGGAG
>JBHHXU010000143.1:0-5043 GCA_046757185.1 Thermodesulfobacteriota bacterium | reverse complement strand
GCTGACCATGGACCACATTGTTCCTCTTATCCGGGGCGGCAAGAGCAGGAAGGGGAATGTTGTGCCGTGCTGCAAGGAGTGTAACAACACCAAAAAGCATATGGTTCCCTCCGAGTGGGAGGAGTATTTGGAGTCACTCACGTGAAATGAAGATTGACGATTGAAGAATGAATGTTGAAAAAATGGCCAATAAAATTAAAAAATAGAAAATTTCAATCTTTCAATATTCAATAGTCAATATTCGATACATTAAGGGATATCATGCACTATGAAGCGGTTATAGGCCTTGAGGTTCACGCCCAGCTCCTGACGGAGTCGAAGATCTTCTGCGGCTGCTCGACCTGTTTCGGCGCCCCTCCCAACACCCATGTATGTCCCCTCTGTCTGGGACTGCCCGGTGTGTTGCCGGTACTCAACAGGCGGGCCGTCGATTTCGCCCTGAAAATGGCCCTGGCAACAGAGTGCACTATTAATCAGAAGAGCGTCTTCGCGCGTAAGAATTACTTCTACCCCGACCTCCCGAAGGGGTATCAGATATCCCAGTACGACAAGCCCATCGCAGAGCATGGGTTCATTGAGATTGAGAGTGGCGGGGGAATAAAGCGTATCGGCATCACGCGGATACACATGGAGGAGGATGCCGGCAAGCTCCTTCACGGCGAGGCGGGGGAGAGCGGCAGCTTTGTCGACCTCAACAGGGCGGGGGTCCCCCTCATTGAAATCGTCAGCGAGCCCGACATAAGGACGGCTGAGGAGGCATCGGAGTACATGAAGGCCCTCCGGGACATTCTCGTCTATCTCGATATATGCGACGGCAACATGGAGCAGGGGAGTTTCCGGTGCGATGCCAATGTCTCCATTCGCCCCGTCGGTGAAGAACAATTCGGGACAAAGGCGGAACTCAAGAATATCAACTCCTTTAAATTCATCAGGGACGCCGTGGCATACGAGATAGAGCGGCAGATCGAGGTGGTTGAGGATGGCGGCACGATAGTTCAGGAGACGAGGCTCTTTGACGCCGCCCGGGGGGTAACGGTCTCCATGAGGAGCAAGGAGGAGGCCCACGACTACCGCTACTTCCCCGAACCGGACCTCCTCCCCCTCGAGGTCGAGAGCCAATGGATTGAGGAGTTGAAAGGCACACTCCCCGAGCTTCCGAGGGCAAAGAGGGAGCGGTTCATCGAAGAATACGGCATACCTGCCGACCATGCCGCACTCCTCGTCTCATCGAGGGCGCTTGCAGACTTCTACGAGGCGTCGGTCAGGCTCTTCAAGGAGCCGCAGGTCGTCGCCAACTGGGTAATGGGGGAGCTGCTGCGCCACCTCAAGGCAGACAATAAGGACATCAGGGAGTGTCCCGTCACCCCGGAGGGGCTTGCCGGACTCCTCACAATGGTCGACGACGGGAAGATCAATGCAAAGACCGCAAAAGATGTCTTCGAGGAGATGTACAGGAGCGGCAGGGATGCGGAGGCCATTGTAAAGGAGAGGGGGGTCACCCAGATATCCGACGAAGGTGCCCTCCTTGCCATCATAGATGACCTCCTTACGGCAAACCAGGAGAGCGTGGAACAGTACAGGGCGGGTAAGGAGAAGCTCTTCGGCTTCTTTGTGGGGCAGGTCATGAAGGCAACAAAGGGTCAGGCAAACCCGCAGATGGTGAACCGCCTCCTGAAGGAGAGGCTCGCGTCATAACGTAAATCCTACAACACACCTTCTGCTATCAAATACACATTTTTTGTAAGAACTACACAAGGGAAAAAACACGAAACCCCTCCCGCTTCCATCGGAAATAGTCACACAGTATCCTGTCGTGGTCGAATGCCAGCGGACATGGAAGGTTCCCTTCGGTGAAGACGCCGATCCCCTTTGCATCATCGCTTGCCACAGGTTCCCCTTCAGCCTCGGCCACGAAAACGGTGGTGACGGTATGGCATCGTTCGTCTCTGCCGGGATCGGAATAGACGTGGAGTTGTGTCGTGAGTGTTACGACGAGGGATGTCTCCTCCAGTGCCTCCCTCCGTGCGGCATCCTCAAGGCTCTCACCGTAATCGACAAAGCCGCCCGGTATGGCCCACCCGTAAGGCGGATTCCTCCTCTCGATGAGCACCACCCCGCCGCCTTTCAGCTCTATGATGATATCGACCGTAGGAATCGGGTTACGGTGTGTTGTCATCCACTCCCTATACCATACACGGAGAGGGGTGTCAAAGTGGCTTATCGTTCACTTTACGCTGCCACTCTGTTTGGCTGTAACCCCCTCACCAGCATTCCAAGGAGCTTATTGGCGACATTCCTTCTCGAGAGGAAGGAGAGAACCGGCTTTCGCCTGATACCCATCTCATGAATCTCTTTCATCAGTTCGGAGTGTGTCTCGTCGATCCTCAGCCCCTTTCTGAAAGCCCTTATGGCGACGGCCTTTTGACCGTTCAACATATAGACCCTGCCGAGGTTGAGGTAGATATCGGGGTTGTAGAACTCCCGCTCCACCGCCATGAGACAGAGCGAAATGGCCTGCTCATATTTTCTCTCTACATCGACAAGGCAGAGCGCATAGTAAGACATGGCCGTCGGATTCTCCGTAAACCTAAGGTCCTCTTCAAATATCTTTAGCGCTTCTTTATATTCTCCTGTTTTTGCGAGGTTTATCCCCCTCTCGAGAGCCTCGTTTCTTTCCATAGCTTCACCTCCCTCTTTAATCGTCACTTTTTCATGTTCCCTTTAATCCAATAGCGGTTAAACTACAAACCGCCAAAGCTTCTCCTTTGGCGGTTCGACCGGCATAGCTCCTGTAGCCGTAGCCTCGTAACTCTGCGCCCGCCGGTTTCCCGGCGTTTGCTCTGAACAAAGCGAGTATAGATTCAATGTAGGCTATTTTTTATAGGATGGATGTGACGGGGGTCACAGGGAACGTTTAAAGGGTTTCTTACAGGGTGTCGAGGAGGGCAACGAGCGCCTTTGCATGCCCCTTCTCCTCTTCTACGAGACTCTGGTACATCGTCTTTCCCTCCTCTGTCGTAGCCTTCTCCGCCAATCCTTCAAAGAGCTCGGCGGCATACCTTTCGGCCTGTATGGCAAGGAGGATTGCCTTTTTCACGCTATCGATAGTATGGACAAGCTTCTCTATGTCAATATTCATCGTAAATATCTTCGGGTTGGACGTCAGATCGACATGCTCTTCCATGTCAATCTCCTCCTCTGTAATCATTTCTCCAAAACCGGCCTGAGGGTAGTATCTATCCTCGATGACCTTCATATGACGCGACTCCTCCGCTGCCAGCCGCTCCAAGGCATCCCTCACCCTTTTGTCCTCGGCCTTCTTTGCCAGATGTTTGTAAAAGGCATACCCGTTCTCCTCTATACGGGTGGCAATCTTTACCGCCTCTTTCTCCTCCATATGTTCAAACATGGTATTTCTCCTTTCATTGCTCACCCATAGAGTAGCAAAACCACCCGTCATATTCAAGGCAAATAAAATTGGCAAATAAAATTGTTGAATACCGCTGCGAATAGTGTTAGGTATAGGGAAATTTCTGTATTTCTTTCATTACTGGTATTCACGTCAGCATAGGGTAGGGGGAACAATGGGTCTCATTGATGGAAAAAAGGCGGCCATCTTCGGTGTCGCCAACGAAAGGAGCATCGCATGGGCGATTGCACAGGCCCTCCACCGGGAGGGGGCGGAGCTTGCCTTTACCTATGCCGGTGAGGCCTTCGAGGGAAGGGTACGACCCTTGGCGGAGAGTCTCGGCTCACAGCTCGTTCTCCCCTGCGATGTTACAAAGGACGAAGAGATTGACTCGGTCTTTGCGTCCATCGATGAGGCGTGGGGCGGCCTTGATATCCTGATTCACTCCATCGCCTTCGCCAACAAGGAGGAGTTGAAGGGGCGTTTTGTCGATACCTCGCGTGAGGGCTTCGCTCTCGCCATGGACATAAGCGCCTACTCCCTTGTCGCCCTCGCCAGGGGGGCCGCTCCACTCATGGCGGGAAGGGGGGGGAGTATCATCACCATGACCTACTACGGCAGCGAGAAGGTCGTCCCCAATTACAACGTCATGGGGGTGGCAAAATCGGCCCTCGAAGCGACTGTGAGGTACCTCTCCGCCGATGTCGGCCAGGAGCAGATACGGGTAAACGCCATTTCCGCCGGGCCCATCAAAACACTCGCCGCCATGGGCATCTCGGGATTCAGGGACATGCTCAATCACGTAGAGAGTAAGGCCCCCTTAAAAAGGAACGTCACGACAGAGGATGTGGCGCAGACCGCCCTCTACCTCTCCAGCGACCTCGCCAGCGGAGTAACAGGTGAGGTCATCTATGTTGACGCTGGATACAACATTATAGGGATGTAAAGATGACCGATATCATTGTTGCAGATCCGAACATCTGTCACGGCAAACCGACCATTAAGGGGACAAGGATCATGGTCGCCAATATCCTGAGCCTCTACCTTGGCGGTTTCAGAGAGGATAAGATTGTGGAGTACTACCCTGAGTTGTCTAAAGAGGACATCAAGGCAACCATCGACTACGCCAGGACCCTCATCCCGGAGGATGAGCCGGAGAAGGGGGGAACAAACAATGGATGACCTCGCACTTACCTTCATAACCGACCAGAATATTTCGCCACAGACCACTACCTATCTCAAGGAGCTCGGTCTCGACGTGACCGGGATACGGGAAGTGGAACTTCCCGACCATCACGATATGACCGTCTATAAACGCGCCCAGGATATGGGGCGGATCCTCATAACCTATGATGTTGACGCCGCCTCTTTCTTATGTGTGAAGAGGGATCTGCCGGGTGTCATCCTCATCAGGGTACAGCCCCAGATACCGGAGATACTCCATCCCGCCCTGAAGATATTCTTTGAAAAGGTCGACTTTGAGGAACTGGCGGGCAACATGGCCGTTGTCAATAATCAGAGTTACAAGATACTGACCGGCGAAGAAGATGTCGCCAAACAGAAGAAGTAGGCGGCACGCACGACCTGCCCGGCATCACTGCAGTATAAATCAGCACATTAAACGAGAAACACCC
>JBHHXU010000142.1:0-5045 GCA_046757185.1 Thermodesulfobacteriota bacterium | reverse complement strand
TCTCCCGCCTCTACCGGGGCGCCGACCTCCTTAATGATAGTGGAGAGGTGGGCAAAGAGGGTGTAGTAGCCGCTCCCGTGGTCAATGATTATTACCTGACCATACCCCTTTATCCATCCTGTATAGAGCACGTTGCCTCTGTATACCGACTTGACCTCAGCCTCCAGAGGGGCCTTGATAAATATTCCGTTATTAAAGGTAACCGTACGGAACTTTGGATGCTTCACCTTCCCGTAGGATGAAACAACACTCCCCTCTACGGGCATCGGCAATTTGCCGCGCATTGAGGCAAAACCAACCACCTCTCCATGGAGTTCCTCACCCCCCCTGAGATCGGCAATGAGCTGTTGCAACTCCTCTGCCGCCCCCTCAAGCTCCTTTATCGCCTTGAGACGGTACTTTTTCTCCCTCTTGGTTTTCGACAGGAGAGTGAGCCGTTTCCTCTTCTCACGCCTCGTCTCCTTCATCTTCTCGATCTTCCGTTGTTTGAGCGCAACCTTTTCAGATTTAAGGCCCTTGAGTTTTTTAATCTCTCCATCCAACAATGCGATATTTTTCCCATATTTATCAATGAGTTCTGCATTGCTCTCAAGAAGGGCATTCATATAGGTGTAGCGTCGCTCCAGATCGGTCGGAGAGAGGGAAGATATGATTACTCTCACCTCACCACTCCCCCGCATCTTATACATCGTTATCAGCCGCTTCTCCAACAGTTTGGCGTACTTGTGCTGCTTCTCCTTCAGGGACGACACCACCCCCTCACTCTCCCTGATATCCTTTGTAATCTTTGTGAGGCTCTTCTCAACAACCTTCAGCGCACCCCGGTGCCTGGTGAGCGTTCTGTCTATCTTATCCAGTTCTCCGAGGATGGTACTCTCCTTCCCTGAAATGGCCTTGACGCTCTCCCTCTCATCCCGCAGCCGTTTCTTTATATCCTCATACCGCTTCTCCTTGCCCAGGATTTTATACCTGAGATTCTCTTCACCGGCATATGCGGCAGAAAACATGAAGATGAAGAGGAGAGGGATCACGGTGTAGAACAACCTCTTCGTGATTACCATACCCTCTGCAAAGGTGTCTCTTTTCACTCTATAGTCCATCAATCGTTCTCCCCTCCCCATGGGGCGCCATCCCTCACCCCTCCGGTTTCAAGAACCTGCCGAGGGATATCATACCCCCGGAAATCCCAAGGAAGATACCGGCGACAACGAGGGATACCGTTATCACCGGGAGTGAAAAGGGTATCTCAACGACGGTAAGAAAGGATGTGGGTATGTTTCTGGAAAGGAGATAGCGTATAGAATAGAGGAGGCAGGTTGCAAGGAGGCCGCCGATGAAGCCCTGAAAGACACCTTCTAAAATAAAGGGGACCTTGATATACCCATCGCTTGCCCCGACGAGCCGTGCAACTTCAATCTCGTCTCTTCTGGCATAGACGGTCAGACGTATGGTATTCGATATGATAAAGAGTGTCGCGGCCCCCAGGAAGACCCCGATAACAACTGCGAAGAGCTTGATAAACCCCAGGACTGCCGAGAACCGCTCCACCCACCTCTGGCCGTACTGAATGTCCTCGATCCCTTTTATATCCCGCAGTTTATCAACGATCCGATTAACGCCCCCCGTATTCCTGTGCGACGGTTTTACCTTAATTTCAAACGATGGGGGGAGGGGATTCGTCGTTATCCCGTCCAGAATGCCCCCGTACCCCTTGAGATCCTCCTTGAGAATATCGAGGGCCCGTTTCTTCGATATATAATTGACCTTTTCTACCCCCTTCAAACGCCCTATCCTTTCGGTCATTCGTGCAACTTCAGCTTGTGAGGTCCCATCCTTGAGATAGGCCACTACCTGAATCTTGCCACCCCAGGTCTTGATGATAGTGCTGAGATTGGTCAATACAATGACGAAGACGGTGAAGATGGCAAGGGAAAGTCCAAGGGTTACAATAGTAAAGAGTGTCGTGAGGAGGTTGCTCTTTACATTCCTCAGGGCCTCCAGCAGGATATAGAGGAGTGTCACGCTGCTCCCCATCACCCAACAACCATCCCCCTCTCCAGATGGATGACCCTCTTGTGGCTCCTCTCGATGAGGTTCCTGTCGTGTGTTGCCGTCACAACGGTCGTTCCCTTGATATTGATATCCCTGAAGAGGTCTATGATCGTCGTCGCAAGGTCGGGGTCAAGATTGCCTGTCGGCTCGTCGGCAAGGAGTATCGCAGGCTCCTTGACGAGAGCCCGTGCGATAGCGATCCTCTGCTGCTCGCCACCCGAAAGGGTCAGTGGTTTGTAGTTGGCCCTGTGCTTGAGCCCCACATAGGAGAGTGCCCGTAACACTCGTACCTTTACCTCGCTCGGGGGCACCCCTAGGACCTCGAGGGCCAGCGCGACATTTTCATAGACGGTCCTCTGTGGGAGGAGCTTGAAGTCCTGGAAGACGAAACCGACCTTCTTTCTCAAAAAGGCGGTATACTTCCTGTCCATCCTGGACTGGTTCCTCCCGTCAACGATTATCTGACCCTCCGTGGGGCTTTCCGTACCGAAAATGAGCTTCAGGAGGGTGGTTTTTCCCGCGCCGCTGGGACCGGTGATGAAGACAAACTCGCCTTTATCCACCTTTATTGTAATATCGGAGAGGGCTGTCAGGGAATTATCATACCGCTTGTAGACATGGTACATCTGTATCATTGTGGAGTTGAGAAAAAAGGAAGATCGGTGTTGTTAAATGCTCTATCCAGGTAACCGTACCGCCCCCTATTAAAGCGATATCGCCACTTTACAGGCGATAGAAGGAGATTTTCCGGTCATTATCACAGGTGCCCTGAGCTATGTCAAGGCAAATAAAAACCGGCACTTTTGCAAAGGTGAACTCGATATGGCGGGGCCGGCGGGACTCGAAGCTCCATCACTGTCTCATAACCACCTATCGGTTGATAAAGACCGTTGAAGAAAGCATCGAATCTTATAACTCCCCCGGCAACGTATCCCCTGTGTTTACACGTTCAGAAGGTCGGCTCTTCCAAGGGAGCGGTGTAAGGAGGAAAATATTGACCGTGGAATACAGGAAGCAGTACAATCTATCGACTGTCAACAACAGCGAGTCCACGGTCAGGGCAGAGGGTCGTTGAAGTCATTTTTTTGCCTTTAAGGCAGAAAAATACCGAATATTGAATGGCGATATGGTGATTTATACGGTACACTCCCTGATGCTCTGAGTGGTAGTTCCCTGCAACGACTTCACTGTACTTCATGAAGCGCCGCGGCACGGAACCATGTACTCTATGTTTTATGAGGAGAAGACGGCAGGGCAACATCATCCCTTGCCCGTTTGTCAACCTCGTCGATTCAATCATGAAGGAAGGTCTGATTTATTCAGACCTTCCGCGACACACGGATGTGTCGCCATTTTCAATGGCAGCAAACAATTGAAAATGTGAGAAAAAATCGCATTTTTCTTTTTCGTCTCTGAATAGTTCAGGGATGAATTGTTCAGAAAAGTTTCTTTAAAGGAACAACCGTGGTTATGAGCAATAAAAAATTTGCTTTAGACATCTACACCGCTCTCCTTCTCCTGTTGATCCTTTCGACATCGCTGTTCCGTATCTATTACATCCAGTGGGGGCCCCTTGACCTCGCGCCCGATGAGGCGCACTACTGGGAGTGGTCCAGGAGGCTGGACCTGAGCTACTACAGCAAGGGCCCGGTTATTGCCTATATTATTGCCCTCTTTACAGCCACAGTCGGCAACACGGAACTCGGCGTGCGTATCGGCGCGGTCATTCTCTCCGCGGCCATAACGGTTCTATTCTTTTACTTCACAAAAGAACTCTCCGGCAGTAGAAGGGCCGCTTTCTTCTCCGCCCTGGTTCCCAACATTACCCCCCTGTTCTCGGCAGGCTCCATTCTGATGACCACCGACACGCCGACCATCTTTTTTTGGGCCCTCGCCGTCCTCTCCTTTTACAAGGCGATTAACGACGACAGGTTCTTCCACTGGGGCCTACTGGGAACCTTTACCGCCCTGGGGATGCTGACGAAATACACGATGGGGGTAATCTATCCGTCCATCCTCCTTTTTCTACTGCTTTCAAAGGATGATCGGCACTGGCTCAGGAGAAAGGAGCCCTACCTGGCTTTCCTCATAAGCCTGTTGTGCTTCATGCCGGAAGTGGCCTGGAATATCAAGCACGAGTGGGTCACCTTCAAGCATGTCCTCGGCCAAACCCATGTCAAAAGGGGGCTGACGATCAACCTGAACGATTTTCTCGGCTTTTTCGCTGCCCAGTTTGGAATCATGAGCCCCTTTGTATTTATTGGTGTCATTTACGGGATGTACCGATCGGCCATCGATGGTTTCAGAGGCAAGAGGGCACGCCTTTTGCTCTTTTTCACCTCCGCACCCATTCTGGCCTTCTTCCTCACAAAGGCCCTGCAGGCCAAGGTCGAAGCAAACTGGGCATCCACTGCCTACTACTCGGGCATAGTCGCCGGGGTGATCTCCATAGATAATCTCATAAGGAGAAGGGCCGATGAGGGGAAAGGCGCGCCTCTGGTCAAGGTCTTCGTGGTGATTACGGTCCTCACGAGCCTCATCATCACCGGAATAGCCCACTACCCGCATATTCTGAGACACTTCGGCATCAATCTCAGGAAGACCCCCATTATGAAGTTGCAGGGGTGGAAGGAGGCCGGTGAGAGGGTAGGTGCGGTGTATGAAGAGACCAGCCGGCGCGGAAGGACCTTTATCCTGAGTGACCGATACCAGATAGCAAGCGAGCTCGCCTTCTATGTGCCGGGACACCCGAGAATCTATAACATCAATCTCGGCAGAAGGATGAACCAGTACGATGTCTGGGAGGGCTTTTATTCGTTGAAGGGGTGGAACGTCGTCTACGTCGAATGGCAACCGGGCCCCCTGAATGTCACGGTTCAGAAGTTGTTCGACTCCTGCGAGGCGGAGCCCCCCTTTAATATAGTGCGCCAGGGAAACGTTATCAGAAGATTCTATATCTACCGGTGTTACGGATTCAAGGGGATCGAGGAGCC
>JBHHXU010000141.1:0-5045 GCA_046757185.1 Thermodesulfobacteriota bacterium | reverse complement strand
GTTATTCGGTTAACATTTGGACACTACTGACTTTTTTTACTATATTACCTCAGTAGTGTCCGGTAAAAATTGAAAAAACTCTGCAAATGAGGGACTTAAACTGGCACATTTATTCCCCGGACAGCATGTTTTGCCAAGACTTAACTTGTTGATATATAAGCATTTTATTTTCCAAGATTAGGCTCTACCGATGAACTTGTATGTTTAACCGGACACCAATGATATTACCTCACAATCCATCTTTCAAGCTCGTCACCGCTAGGTTACGTCAAGACTTTTGTGTAAAACGAAGGGGTTATTGTTCTCACCTTTGAGATCAAGGTAATAGAAGACACTGAAGATGATTCGTTCCATGCTTTTTTGTTTTCAAAGAGCCCCATAGGTCTCATTCTTCGCTTCACCTCCCTAAAGGACCGCTCTATCAGGTTAGTGGTCCGTATCTTGCGCCAGAGGGTAAGCGTGCGCTCCTCCTCTACTATCTTTTTCAATGCAGTCCTCGCCGCGGGACGGTAGTCCCCTCAACATAAAATGCTTGCACTTCCTTCATCACCTTGGTAACATTACGTGCGGTTGCTTCGTGCAGCCACATGAGAGGTGCCTCTTTTCTGTTAGTTGGTAATAGAATCATGGCACCTCTTCTGTTGTTACACAAGATGTTTTACCTTCCCTAATCATGAAAGCTATTGACTAAGTATAAACTTTACTGTTAGGCTATAAGGTGTAGAATATGTCGATTGTATTGCTGCGGGGGTGATGGTGCCCATGGGGAAAAAACTAAAAACAGCGGATTTAAAGGAAACGGCTCTCAAGGTCCTCATTGCGGAGGACAACCCGACGTCTCGAAGGTGCCTTAAGAATCAACTTGAGGCGCTCGGCTATAATGTCCTCGGCGTAGCAAAGACAGGCCCCGAGGTAGTCGAGATGGCGGCGAAGCTCAAGCCCTCTTTCATCGTCATGGATATCGCCATGCCGGGAATGGATGGGATAACAGCTGCCAAGAAGATAACCGCAAAAGATACCCTGCCCATTATCATCGTTACCGGCCATTCATCCGAGGAGCTGGCGGAAGGGGCAATAGAGGCCGGAGTCTTTGCCTACCTCGTCAAACCGATTACAAAAAAAGAACTCCTTCCCGCTATCAAACTTGCCTTTGCTCGTTACAGTGAATTCAGGGACCTGAAAGATGAGATGCAAGGCCTGAATGAGGCCCTTGAGACGAGAAAACTCGTTGAGAGGGCGAAGGGGATTTTGATGAAGCGGTGTGCCGTATCGGAAAATGAAGCGTTCAAACTCCTCCAAAGCTACTCGCAGAAGGAGAATAAGAAGTTGAAGGACATTGCCGAAATGATCATCTCGGCGAGCACTATTATCTAATTACACCCCAACCTCTTTCCAACCACCAGTACCTCAATCGTTGGTTCCTCCCTGCCAGTACTCTCATGCATGTCACATCCCTACCATTCATGTAAGAGAGTTGTACGGCAGAGGAAGACTATGAATGACTGAATATTCTCATGGGGGGCGTTCGAATCCACCAGAAACGATATGACATCATAAGGCAAGGATGGTGGTGCCGAAGGGGGGATTCGAACCCCCACAGGTTATGCACCCACTAGGACCTGAACCTAGCGCGTCTGCCAATTCCGCCACTTCGGCAAAAGTAAAAAAAGTTTTCGATTGCAACAACGGCTTTTTAATTTATACTAAGTGACCAAATTGTGTCAAGTTATTGTTCTGGAGGTGGGCAGAGCATAGAGCGTTTTAATGAAAAAGTGGAGAGGAAACTGCCTCCCCATGCCCATAGAGTTCTTTCCTGTACTCGAGACTGTGTGAAAAGCAATAATTATATTAGGGAAGGTCTGATTTATTCTGACCTTCTGCGGCACCGGTCAGTGCCACCATTTTTAATGGCGGTAAGCCATTGAAAATGTGAGAAAAGGATAAATCGCATTCTTACTTTTCGTTTCTGAATAATTCAGGAATGAATTATTCAGAGTTTCCTTAGAATGTCTGAAACATTTTATAGAGGAAAGACACTACGGGTATGAGACATAATTGAGGGAGCTCATCGTCATCAAGCCACCCTGTTTCCTGAGGGGCTGGATGATTACATTAATGAGGATAATCCTGTTCGTTTTCTGGACGTATTTGTTGATGAGTTGGATGTAGCTTCTCTTGGGTTCCGTTATGCCGAACCCGGCAATACGGGAGAGGAGAGGGGGATCCCGCAGAGGGGACAGATCGGGCCCTGGATGAACCTCATGCCAGCCCTAGCGGAGGGGCATATACCGTCGATGCCCCCATCCTCACAGATTAGGCATGAGGGGGGGAAAGAAGAGGTGGAGGAGAGATTTTAACAGGGTGTTCCTTATATGAACAAAAAAGAGTTCATGCTTTGATGGGACACGGATTCCCACAGATTATCAGGATTTAATACATCAGGCAAGAGGGGTTGTTTAAGCTTTCACATCGAGAGGCGCCTTATATTTCAAGACCTGACCCCATTGGCCCTGCCTTGGCCCGGACTGTTCCTCCCTCGCCTTCGATGCTCGGCTGCGTCGAAAGGGGAAAGGACAGGGACGCAAGGGACAGTCCCGATTCTACGACTCCGTTTCACTCCGTCTGTAAATCTGGTACAGTCCCCGATGTCCTTCATGCTCTGGTTCATCTGTATTGCTGGCTGTCTGTCCCAACCGTACAATAACCCTCATCCCCGGTTGCCGGGCGCCTTACTGACCTGGATTATCTTCATCCGGACGTCGAGGAGCTCTCTGTTGTCGAAGCGGCTCTCCAGGGAAAACTCCTTGATAAGGAGCAGCGCCTGGTGATGTTCAATCTTGTAGAGGAGGTTAATCAAGCGGTTCAGATCGATTCCTTCAATCTTCACTTCAACACCACGCTCAAGGTACCCCTTTCTTGTCTCCTCTTTGAGGGGGAGCAGTGAGGCGAGCCGGCTATTGACCTCGATTCTTTTGGCAATCCCCTCTATGATGGCGACAACGGATCGTGAAGCGGGGAAGGAGAGCTTCTTTTCGAGGGAGGTGAGACGTGCCTCCTTCTCGATGTACCCCTGCGCAAGCCTTGTAAAGGTGGAGAGCTCTCCCTTCTTTACCGACACCATCCGTTTCATGGCGGTGTATCGTTGTGAGGCGGAAAAGCCGCTCCAGAGGAGAACGATGACGATGAGTACACCGAGGATGAAGAGGAGTCGCCTCTGGGGCTCCATTGTTGTGAAGAAGTTTTTGACTTTCATGGTCCCTTTCATTTGATGCTCATGGTGAGACTGAAGTGGGTCTTTCCGTCTCCCCCTGCCGTAACGTCGGTCAATCTAACCTCTCCGAAGAGGGCGTCCTTTCTGAGTAAATCCCTCACTCTCGTTGCGCCTTCAAAGGAGGCGACCTCTCCCTTTGCTGTTAACCTCCCCTCTCCCATAGAGAGCTTGTGGAGGGTAAGATGTCCTCCCCCCTCCTTTCCTGCCAGGGCAACCCTCGTCAGAATCTCAAGGACATCCAGGCCGCCGCCGATGACCTCCAGCTTCTCGTTTACCTCCTTGACCCTCCCCTCGAGTTGATACAGTTCATCGACCACCTTCCCCTCCTTCGGAAAGAGGTTGCGATAGGCATCACGGAGGCTCTCCCTGACGGTCGCCACCTCCCTTGCGCGGCTCATATAACGCAGTGAGAAATCCCCGATGACGAATCCCATTATCATAGCAACGAGTATGGCCGTAACGGTGAGGTTCTTCTTTATCATCTTCCTTTCTTGAGTATAGACGAACTCCCCCCTTCTGTAGTTTATTCCCCCCTCCATTCCCCCCTTGAGATGGAGTGCAAGGGAGAGGAGACCGGCACCCTCGGCGGGGTAGTCGAAGGGGAGGGTGAGGGTCTCTATCGTGGAGGAGGGGAAGATCGTTGCAACCTCTTCTCTATCCCACCCCGTCACGTAGCAGTTCTCCACCCTTACCCCCTCACTGTCGAGATAGCATGCGCTGAGCTTTATTCCGTCAATTCCTGAGAGGGGCTTAAGAAAGTGGACCTTCCCGGAGGATGCGACGGTCATGGAGTCTTCAAGGATGAGACCTGTGGTAACATGGTCCTTATTGACTTCCCGGAGGAGCATTTCAAGGGAGAAGAGGGGTGTCCCCAACCAGTACGGATCGAGGCCGCATCCGTTGAGTGTATCGAGGTACTCCCGGAGGACACCCTTTTCAACGGCAACGGCCAGAACCTTCCCCTCCCCCAGGGGGATGCCGTCGATGATCATCTCCTCCGCGCCCCTGGGCAAAAGGCCCCCCATCTCAAAGGGGAGCACTTCTTTTATCTTCTCCCTCTCCTCAAAGGGAAGGGGGAGGACCCTGAGGGTCATATCACCGGCGGGGATGCCGACGAGGATCTTGTAAAATGTTGTAACGCCCTTTTCCTTAACCGTGGCGAGGAGAGCGGAGAGTGCCTCTCCCGCCGACTCCCCTCTCTCCCGCCCATCGCTCCGGTCAATGGGATGACTGAAAAATCCACACGGCGCCAGCGTCTTTGCAGAAAAGAGTCCGGCCCGTACGGCATCCCTTCCGATATCGATAATGAGGGTCGTCTTCGTCACTACCTCTCCCTCCAGTAGAGCACTCCTCCATCCAACTGTATCACCGCCTCTACCTCCCTTACGGCATCGGCTGTCCTCGCCACGGCAAAGACCCTGAAGATGGCGCTGTCAACGGTAATCCGGTCCTGCAGGGTAAACCCAATGGTTTCAAAACCGGTCACCTGCATTATATCCGACTTATCCTTAAAGGGGGTATCATTTCTGGCATCGATGATCCGTTGAGCCAAGTCTTCGGTCATCTCCTCCGACAGGGCCATGATAACCTCCCTGCGTGCCGTATTGATATTGATGCGACCATCTGTGCCGTAGACGGTGATGAAGGGAGCGATTGTTTCAAAGATTTCAGGTGTATACCCTTTCACCATGAGAAGCTCCTCGAGGGTTGCCAGGTAGTTATTTTTCGGCAGGTAGGGGTGTGGGAGATGCTGATAATAATCGATCCCCTCACC
>JBHHXU010000140.1:0-5137 GCA_046757185.1 Thermodesulfobacteriota bacterium | reverse complement strand
CCCTCTCCAGAGGTTCGGCTACAAACTCACCGTAGGTTGCACTTAATGTATCAGCGTCAACCTCAAGCTTCTTCGGTTTGATAAGATGTCGCCAATTCTTTTGCATATAGCCCCCAATGTTTAAGAAGTAGAGGAGAGAAAAGCCGGCTTACGGCCGTATCACCCTCCATGTTGACCTTATCGACACGGCAAAAATTAATTACTTTGAGTAGAGCTCAACGATAAGTTGCTCCCTTATCGGCACAGTGACATCCTCCCGGGTCGGCAGAGACTTGACCGTCCCTTTAAATGCCTTCGCATCCAGCTCGAGCCACTGAGGGATACCCCTCTTTTCCGCATCCTCCATGGCACCGGTTATCCTGGCCATTTTTCTCCCCTTTTCCGTCGGTTCAACATGGTCACCCTCCTTTACAACGTAAGAGGGGATAGAGGTCCTCCTCCCGTTAACGGTAAATTTCCTGTGGAGAACCATCTGACGCGCCTCCCTCCTCGAATCGGCATAGCCGAGGCGGTAGACAACGTTGTCCAGCCTCCTTTCAAGCATCACAATGAGATTCTCCCCGGTGATACCCTTCAGCCGGTCTGCCTTTTTAAAGGTATTGTGGAACTGCCCCTCCATGAGGCCGTAGAGCCTCTTTACCTTCTGCTTCTCTCTCAACTGCAGGGCGTACTCAGACAGCTTCGTTCTCCGCTGTCCGCTCTGGCCCGGGGCGTAACTCCTCCTTTCAAAAGAGCACTTATCGGTAGAACACCGGTCACCCTTGAAGAAGAGCTTCATCCCCTCTCTCCTACATATCTTGCACACTGATTCAGTATACCGTGCCAATATCCTCCTCCTTCATTTTCGCAAACCCACCTGACAGTTTCCCATCCGGGGGCACGCCTTCCGTCCTCTCCTAAACCCTCCGTCTCTTAGGCGGTTTGCAACCATTATGCGGAATGGGTGTTACGTCCCTTATCAGGCTGATGGTGAACCCTGCCGCCTGGAGCGCCCTAAGTGCGGACTCCCTCCCTGCGCCAGGACCCTTCACATAAACGTCAACCGTCCTCATACCATAATCCATCGCCCTTCTCGCGGCGGTCGTTGCAGCCATCTGCGCAGCATAGGGTGTCCCCTTTCTCGACCCCTTAAAACCCTCACCACCGGAACTCGACCACGCCACAACATCACCCACCATGTCGGAGATGGTGATAATCGTATTGTTAAAGGTGGAGAGGATATGGACGATACCCTTCGGTACTACCTTCTTTGCCTTTTTTGCCTTCGCCATTTGACCCTCACGCTTTCTTCTTGAGCATTATCGAGCCTTTCTTCGGCCCCTTTCTTGTCCTCGCATTGGTCTTAGTTCTCTGTCCCCTCACCGGGAGGTTCTTCCTGTGCCTGAGCCCCCTGTAGGCGCCGAGATCGACGAGCCTCTTGATATTCATGGAGACCTCTTTACGCAGGTCCCCCTCCACCTTGCAGCTCTTTTCCAGGGCCATACGTATTGCCCCCACCTCCTGGTCGGTTAGGTCCTTGACCCGTGTATTCGGCTCTACCCCTGCCTCCCGCAGAATCCTGCCGGAACTCGACGCGCCTACACCATAAATATAGGTAAGGGCAACATGAACCACCTTCTCCTTCGGTAGGTCAATACCTGCAATCCTCGCCACGCTACTCCTCCTTAAAGCTCATTAAAGTGGTGCTATCCCTGACGCTGTTTATGTTTCGGGTTCTCACAGACCACACGGACAACTCCCTTTCGCCTGACAATCTTACATTTCATACATATCTTCTTTACTGAACTCCTCACCTTCATATCCATTCCCCCCTACTTTGCCCGGTATGTTATTCTTCCCCTCGTGAGGTCGTAGGGAGACAGCTCAATGGTCACCTTATCCCCGGGAAGTATCTTTATAAAGTGCATTCTCATCTTCCCCGAGACATGGGCCAGGACCTTGTGACCATTCTCCAGCTCCACTCTGAACATGGCATTCGGCAGGGTCTCGGTGACCGTCCCCTCAACCTCTATTACGTCCTCTTTGGCCATACCCGTCTCACAATCTGCTCAGCACATAAGGGCCGTTCTGTGTCACCGCCACCGAGTGTTCAAAGTGGGCCGACAGAGCCCCATCCTTTGTCACCGCCGTCCACCCGTCATCCAGTACCTTCACATCGCCCCCCCCCGCATTCACCATCGGCTCACTAGCCAGAACCATCCCCTCCTTTAATCTCACCCCTTTTCCAGGTGTCCCGAAGTTCGGAACCTGGGGAGATTCGTGGCGGTTTCTACCTATCCCGTGACCGACAAAGGCGCGCACGACCGAATAGCCTGCTCTCTCCACCGTTCTCTGCACGGCCGATGAGATATCCTGCACCCTGTTGCCGACCCTCGCAGCATCGATGGCCATCTCAAGGGAGTCACGGGTTGTTTTAATAAGGGCATCGGCCTCCGGGGAAACGACGCCCACAGGAACCGTCACCGCGGCATCACCGTAAAAACCGTCTGCCAGGACGCCGACATCTATGCTGACCAGATCCCCCTCCTCGAGAGCCCTCTTCGAGGGGAGGCCGTGAACCACGACATCGTTTATTGAGACACAGAGGCAGTAAGGGTACCCCCTGTATCCTTTGAACGCCGCTTTAACCTTTCTCCTTTTAAGCTCCCCCTCGCAAATCGCCTCGAGATCGAGACCGGTAATGCCGGGTTCTATAACACCCTCAAGCTTTTTGAGTATCTCCGCAACAACGATGTTACTCTTACGCAGTTTCTCTATCTCATCGTTGGATTTTAAAATTATCGTGTCATCCGCTAATGGCATTAATGATCTGTTCTTTCACCTGATCAACCCCCCCTACCCCATTGATATTCTTAATGACTCCCTTCTTTTGATAGAACTCAATGAGGGGGGCCGTCTGTTCGTTATAGACCTTGAGCCTCGCATCTATCGTCTCTTCACTATCGTCATCCCGCTGGTAGAGCTCGCCACCACATTTATCACAAACTCCCCTGTTGAGGGGCATGTTGAACACAATGTGGTAGGCCTCACCGCACTTCCTGCACGTCCTCCGGCCACTGAGCCTCTTTATGATCTCCCTGTCATCGACCGCAACGTTGACGACGCAATCGATCCCCTTTCCAAAGGAACTCAATGCCTCATCGAGGGCCTCCGCCTGACCGATATTTCTGGGAAAACCGTCCAGGATAAAGCCGTTCCGGCACTCCTCCCCCTTGAGCCTGTCGATTACCATCTCAACTACCAGTTCATCCGGCACAAGCTGTCCTTTATCCATATACTCCCTGGCCTTTACACCGAGGGGTGTCTTCTCTCTCACCGCAGCTCTTAAGATGTCCCCCGTCGCAATCGTTGGTACATGATAATGCTCCGCAAGGGGCTTACCCTGTGTGCCTTTTCCTGAACCGGGTTTTCCTAAAAGGATAATGTTCATAAGAGCTCCTATCCTCTCCTCCCCTTTATTTTCCCCTTCTTGAGAAGCCCCTCGTAGGACCGTGCAAGCATATGAGATTCCATCTGCTGTACCGTATCAAGGGCAACACCCACCACGATCAAGAGGGCCGTACCACCGAAATAGAAGGGGACGTTGAACCTTCCTATCAAAAACATCGGCAGGACACAGACGAGAGAGAGGTAGAGAGCGCCCCACAGCGTCAGCCTCGTCAGTACTCTGTCGATATATTCGGCGGTATTCGGACCGGGCCGTATCCCCGGCACAAAACCGCCGTTTTTCTTCAGATTGTCCGCGACATCAACAGGATTGAACTGTATTGCCGTATAGAAGAAGGTGAAGAATATGATCGCCCCAACGAATATGATGTTGTAGAGGAGCCCCCCCGGATTGAGGCTGTCCGCCACGCTCTTCATCCACGGGATGTCAACAAAGTTCACCACCGTCGCCGGGAAGATGATGATCGATGAGGCAAAGATGGGTGGAATCACCCCTGCCGTGTTCACTTTCAGAGGAAGGTGAGTGCTCTGCCCACCGTACATCTTTCTCCCCACGACCCGTTTCGGATACTGGATGGGTATCCTCCTCTGACCAAGCTCCATGAAAAGGATAAAGGCCACCACGCCTATCATGAAGACGAGGAGCAGAAGAACCATTATGATGTTCATCTCCCCCGCCCTCACAAGATTGAAGGTGTTGTAAGCCGCCGAGGGCATATTAGCGACAATGCCGGCAAAAATGATGAGGGATATTCCGTTCCCGACGCCCCTCTCTGTTATCTGTTCACCAAGCCACATAATAAAGGCGGTCCCCGATGTTAGAGTTATCACGGTCATTATCCTGAAGTACCACCCTGCTTCGAGGACAATCGGCTCCCCGGCAGGTCCACGCATACTCTCGAGGCCGATACTGATCCCCAGACCCTGCACGATACTCAGGGCGACCGTACCGTACCTCGTATACTGGGTAATGACCTTTCGCCCCGACTCGCCCTCCTTCGACAACTTCTCAAGACGGGGTATAACCACCGTCAACAGCTGAAGGATAATCGATGCGCTGATGTACGGCATGATGCCGAGGGCGAATACAGAGAACCTCTCGAGGGCGCCGCCGGTAAACATTACGATAAAATCGAGGAGCGTCCCTTTCGCCTGACCGAAGAAGCCTGCCAGAGCCTGCGAATCGATTCCGGGGGTCGGAATAAAAACACCGATCCGGTAGATTGCGAGGAAAAGCAGGGTAAAGAATATGCGGCGATTGAGTTCAGGGACGTTGGTTATGTTCGGTACCCTCGAAGCCAACTAGAGTATCTCCACTTTACCGCCGGCAGCAACGACCTTCTGTTCGGCAGCCCTGCTGATTTTTTTACCCTTCAGGGTGAGTGCAACATTCATATCTCCATTACCCAGAAATTTAACACCTAATTTCGTATTCCGAATCAGACCCTTTTTAACCAGAGCTTCGGCGTCAACGGTCTCTCCCGCCTTAAAACAGGTAGAGAGAGCGCCGGTATTGACTATATGGTAAGATGTCTTAAATTTACTCCTGAAACCCCTCTTGGGCAGACGCCTCTGCAGGGGCATCTGCCCCCCCTCAAATCCCCTCTGAATCGTCCCCCCCCACCGCGACCGCTGCCCCTTATGCCCCGTGCCGGCGGGCTGTCCGAGACCGGAGCCCTCGCCCCTGCCC
>JBHHXU010000139.1:0-5163 GCA_046757185.1 Thermodesulfobacteriota bacterium | reverse complement strand
TCCGGATTATATGGGGTATCTCATCCTCCCTGTCGGGGGTAATGACCACGAAGGGGTACTCCTGTCGCCAGTCGGTCGCGTCGGTTGCGTGCCCCACCCTGCTGAAGGGGTCGAAGTGGACGTTGTTCCTGTGAGTTACTCGTTCAAAGCGCCTGAGGACCCTCCTGCGAAGCTGCTTCTCCTCCCTGAGACGGCGGTAGAACTCGTTGAGCATCTCCCGTGCCCGCGATGCCACCTTCCAGGCCAGCGGGTTGCCTGATGCCGCACCCTCAATCCGTGAGAGACGGTCCCTGTGAAGGGCGCGCATCCGCCTCAGACGTTTCGGGTTGTTGCGGAGGTCGTCCATGATAAAGGGGTTGCGCGAGACCACCCAGAGATCGCCGATAATCTCAAAGAGCATCCGCGCCGACTGGCCGGTCCGTCTCTGGCCGCGGAGGGTGTTCAGGTCATCCCAGCACTCCTGGCCGAGGAAGCGGAGGACAATCTCCCGGTCCGAATAGGAGGTGTAGTTGTACGGTATCTCTCTTATATTCTTCATGCTTTCCTGCCTATAGCTATTGTTATAATCAGGAACAAAGGTATGATTTGTGCAGCCCGTTTAGAGAACTCTAGATTATCTTACCATGAATGGCGGAGCATGTTAATGGAAGATTACCCCTGGGAACCGGCGCCTTGACACACTACCGTCAGCGCTGTGGTATAGATGTCACCATAACCACCCGTAACTGGATAATACTCTTTTTATTGCTTTTCATTATGCTTCATGGTGCGCATCCGTAATGAGGACGTTAGGTGATAGATGAGCAAATTCCTAGATCATGCCAGACAATATCATGCAGCCATTCATAATCTGCTCCTCCATCGCTGAGATCCCATTGGGGTCGCTGATGTCCCGGAAGCCCAAGATGAATACGATTCTTATATCGGTCAAGTTTATGCCATGCTCATTCGTAATGAACCAAACCATAAACCTTTTGATTTTCTCTGGTGGGTAGAAACTGAACACATGGGCCTCTCGGGTAACCGTCGGAAAACGGAGAGAATTGCCGATCAGCTCATTCAGATACGCACAGATTTAGAAAATGCCACCTAACCTCTGCTGCAGCGGATGCGGCACAAGGCAGCGCGCCTCAGCTTGGCCATAATATGAGTTTATCCATGATAATGGGCAAAAAGAGCCTCTCCTTTCTTGATATTTGACGTTTGTGGTTATAGATGATATGTATTACGCAAGGGTAGTACAGGTGGCAACTAAGGATTAAAGGTATTATATGAGGATCGGTTTGTAGGTGTTTGGACGATTTGTATGTTCCACCATTCTTGAAAGACTTTTCTTATCAGAGACTCTACGGGGAGGTGACCATGGGTAAGCTACGTTATCGGCTGCTGTTTTTATTCTTGTTCCTCTTGTTATTGATTCCCGCGACAGAAGCGCGGGAATGGGCGATCGTAGGTCCGCGGGCGCTTGGCATGGGCGGCGCCGGTGTGGCTGTGGCAAATGACGCAACCGCCGCTTACTGGAACCCTGCCGCGTACGGCCTTTTTAAGAGCAAGGCAAGAGGTGATTACGGTAAGAGGGACTGGAGCGCGGTGGGGGATGTGGGGATTGGCGCACAACTACATGAGGACCTCGGGAAACAGATAAACACGATCCTTCAGTACGATTACAATAACTTCACATCAGGACAGATCGCCGCGGATGATGTGCCGGAGTTCTTGCAACTCGTCTCTGACCTCAAGACATTCGATGAGAACAAAAACAGGGCGGCCACTATCATTGAAAACGCGGGAGTGGGAGTTCAGGTAGGACACTTCGGCATAGGGGGCTACGTCTTCGGTGATGTATCCGCAAAGGGAGACCTTGACCTGGTCAATATCGCCCCGGTTACGTCGGGAACCACCTTTACCTTGAATGACTTTACAAACCCCGCGAACTACGGATGCAGTCCCTGCACGGGAGGAACATACTTGACAGCACAGCAAAAGGCGGACCTCGATACGTTTCTTGCCGGTCTGGGGTGGAGCCCCACGCAAAGGACGGACTATATAAACGCGATGGATTTCGGCCTGACCCAGGCGAATACGAGCGGGGCAACCATCCCGGCGGATATTGTCAACGATATAGAGACGGTCGCGGCCCTTGCTGATGCAGCGGCAAACTCGGGCGGTTCCTTTGCAGATAATCAATCGAGACTGCTTTTTAAGGGTATAGCAATCGCCGAAGTTCCCTTTACCTATGGACAGGCAATAACAGAGAGCTTTGCCGTAGGGGGCAATATTAAGTATATGAAGGCACGCGTATACAATACCGCTGTGCCGCTCTTCAATACAGATTTCGGTGACGCCCTTGATAAGGCTATGGATGACTATGAGGACAGCCAGAGTTTTGGAATCGATATCGGAATTCTCTACCACCTTAGCGACACATTGAGGTTGGGGTTGGTGGGCAGGAATGTAAACTCCCCGAAATTTGATATGAAAAGGCTGTCGCCCGGCGATAGCGACCACATTACAGAGAAAGGGCAGGCGAGGGTAGGCGTGGCTTTCAAGCCGATGGGTTTCCTTACCCTGGCAACGGACCTTGACATTACCAAGAACGAGACTACCGTTTCAGGTGATTACAGATCACAGAATGCCTGCGCCGGACTGGAGCTCGATATCGTAAGGTTTTTAAAGCTCAGGATCGGCGCTTATAAAAACCTTGCGGAAAACGACATCGGTTTTGTCTATACCGCTGGATTTGGTCTCAACCTCTGGCTTGTGAACGTTGATGTGGGGGCCTCAATGGCAGAGGAGACGAGTGAGTTGGATGACAATGACATCCCCAAGGAAGCAAAGGTTGAGATGGCCCTTTCGATGCTATTCTGATGGATTGCCCGAATCGGAATACAGGACAGGAAGTATTTTCCTCCCTCGGGTAACAGGGAGCTGAAAGGATCAGATTTGAAGCGCCTGAAGGAGCGATAGCCGGGGCAGGTGGCTTGGTCGTTATACGGAATCGGTAAAGTCGTTGTAGGCCATCAGGGTGAGGATCGTCGATATCCGGACCTTTTTCTTGAACACCTTTGCCAATATCCTTAAAACAAATCTGCTTCTCTCTATCTTAGTGGAGACAAGGAGTGTCAAAAGGCGGATTGCAAAGAGAAGACGGTATTTAAGCTTTATTGGGTCTGTCTCGTTGGAGTGTTTCCAGAAGTCGAGTTTCCAATAGTATTGAAGGTTGCTGTATATGGTTTCAAAGGAGTAGACTTCCCCAACGACTCTTCGATACCCTTCCAGTAATTCCTCGGGCGTCATCAGGGCAGGTTTGAATACAACATGCCGGGCGTCATATTTGCTCCAGTCTTTGTATAGTATACGTCCATCCTCTTCAAGGCGTTTGTGTAAGACGGTGCCGGGGAAAGGGGTGAGGATGTTGATGAGCGGCATGAGAAGCTTCGCCTCCTTTATGAAGTGAATTAATGCATCAAAGGAGGACTGGTCATCGAAGTCATTGCCGAGGATAAAAGAACCGTGGACGAGGATACCGTGAGATTGTATCTTCCGTATGGCATCAGGGTAGTCGTATCTGAGATTGAGGTTTTTGTTCATCTGGCTCAGGTTTTCGGTTGAGATCGATTCCAGGCCGATTAATATCGAACCGCATCCGCTCTCTTTCATTAATCTCAGGAGCTCGTCCTCTTTTGAAATATTGATAGACGCCTGGCATGACCAGTTTACATTATGTGTCTTCAACGCTGCGAATAATTCACGGGCATATCTTTTGTTGGCGATTATATTATCATCGGCAAAAAAGATGGACTTTTTCTTGAACTGAGCGCCTGTTCCCTGTATCTCTCGAATCTCTTTTAAAACCATATCGATAGGTTTGTTCCTGATCTTCTGACCGTCAAAGGCATAGACAGAGCAGAACTCACAGGTAAAGGGACACCCCTTTGTGGTTTGAACGATATCGGCGAAATAGCGCGTCTTTGATAGATGGGTCCTCATCGCCGCCGGTGAAGACGACAGGTTGGAATATCCCGTGGACCGATAAATCCTCTGAAGTCTATCCTCCTGCACATCCTTTATCAGTTGCGGCCAGATACCCTCCGCCTCCCCCACGACAACCGAATCGGAATGTTGGAGAGCCTCATCAGGACAAAAGGAGGGATGAATGCCCCCTAACACTGTTTTTACCCCCGACTCCCTGAATGTATCCGCTATTTCATACGCCCTCGGTGCAAACATGGTCCTCACACTGATCCCGACAAGCGCAGCTCCCCAACCGTAATCGATATCCTCTATATTTTCATCAAACACCCTGAGCTCATGTTCGGGTGGCGTTAGTGCTGCCAGTGTCGGAACGGCCAAGAGGTATGAAAAATACTTTCTCGAAAAGAGAAAGGAGGATACGAACTTTAAGTCGTAAAAATTCGCCTCCTTTTCTGACCCGTTTCTTGGAATAATCAGCGCAATTTTCATGGCAGTGCCGGATTCTCGGCAAATAAAATTTGTTGGAAAGAATATTGCTCACCCTTTACCGGGTGAGAGTAACTATTTTGCGGTCAGGTTGATTGTTATCAGATTCGGTACCGGTATATTGACCTGTTGTCGGAGGTCTGAGATAGTTAAGGAATCATTTGGTGACGATTCCCCGGCGTCTACTTTCCGAACCTGTCTCCCCATTTCTCCGTCACTATATCATGACCGGTGGCTTTTTTAAACCTCTTTATAAACACTGGCACATAATCTTGCTATCCCTGACATGAAACGATACAATAGCTGGTAGCCTTCAAAAATAAAAGAAATTTGAACTGAAACCATACAAAATCGCATCAAGACCAACCAGCAGTAAGCTGCGCTCTTCGGGTGCATTGCTGGCGGCTCACGCATAACGTTATGTTGAAGAGATATAAAAAGTAGTATAAAACCTCGATGACGTCGAATGGATACCCTTAAGGAATTCAAAAGGCTCAAAGAGGAGTTTGAGGCAAAAAACCGCTTCTGTATGGGGGTGCACCTGCCGGCCGATATTGCAAAGAAGATCCGCAGGGAGCTCCATCAATTATACGGAAAGGACCCCGGTGACGGACTGACAACCCTCTTCGGCATCGAAGTGCTCTCAACGGATGCACCGGAGATCAAGTTTGAGGAATAGTTCTTGCTCCATTTCCTCCATAC
>JBHHXU010000138.1:0-5179 GCA_046757185.1 Thermodesulfobacteriota bacterium | reverse complement strand
AAGGAGCTGGAGGAGAACGGCATCGGAAGGCCCTCGACCTACGCCTCCATCATCTCAACCATTCAGGACAGGGAGTATGTCAGGAAGGAGAAGAACCAGTTCTTCCCCACCGAACTCGGCCTCCTCGTCACAGAGCTCCTCGTGAAGAGCTTCCCCCAGGTGCTGGAGGTTAAATTTACCGCCCGGATGGAGGAGGAGCTCGACAGGATAGAGGAGGGCGGCCTCTCGTGGGTCAAGATTATACGTGACTTCTATACCCCTTTTAAGGAGCTCCTCGACAAGGCGGGGGTCGAGATGAAGGACGTAAAGCGGGAGGAGATTCCGACCGATGTAAAGTGTGAAAAGTGCGGCAAGGTCATGGTCATCAAGTGGGGCCGGAGGGGTCAGTTCCTTGCGTGCAGCGGCTATCCCGACTGTAAAAGCACAACCGACTTCAAGCAGAAGGATGACGGCACAATTGTGCCGGTGTCCGTCGAAGCGGAGGAGACCGGAGAGAGCTGTCCTACGTGCGGCAAGCCGATGGTCGTGAAGAGCGGCCGCTTCGGGAGGTTCCTCGCCTGTTCCGACTACCCCGACTGCAAGACCTCCAAACCGTTCTCAACCGGGGTAAAGTGTCCCTCCGAAGGGTGTATCGGTGAGCTTGTCGAGCGGCGTTCAAAGAGGGGGAAAATATTCTATAGCTGCTCCACCTATCCCGACTGCAAGTATGCGATATGGGACAGGCCCATTGCCGAACCGTGCCCCGACTGCAACTCCCCCATCCTCATGGAAAAGAGGGGAAAGGGGGGAGACGTCGTCAAGGGGTGTCCCAACAAGGAGTGTGATTACAGGAAGGCAGTTGCCTAGAAACAGACCTTTATTTCACTCTAATACCCACAGCCCTATCATCCCCGACAAATGGACTGCTGCCGTTGCTGCATGCGCTCGCTTTCCATACTGTTAGAGGGAACCCCGGGGCAACATCCTACTATACAATTCAGAGGCAGCCAAATGAAAAAAAGGCTACGACTTGAGCCGTAACCCCTTGAATTTATTGGTGCCCAGGGACGGAATTGAACCGCCGACACGAGGATTTTCAGTCCTCTGCTCTACCGACTGAGCTACCTGGGCGTAGCGGATAGGGTAATTTATAACCCTTTTTATGTCAAGGGATTTATAAGTAAGCCCCTGCACTAGGGTTGGGAGATGCGACCCTTCTCAAGCAACCGTCCCCTGAGCTGACCGCATGCTGCCCCTATCTCGTCGCCCCTGCTCTCCCTCAGAAAGGTGGTGTAGCCGCTGTCGATGAGTATCTTCTGGAATCGGAGGATACGTACCCTCTTCGGTCTGGTGAAAGGGGTGCTGGGAAAGGGGTTGAAGGGGATGAGGTTGACCTTGCACGGCATCCCCTTGAGGAGGGTCGCAACCCCCCGTGCATCCTCCGGTCCGTCGTTTATCCCCTCTATGAGTATATACTCAAAGGTGATAACCCTCTTTTTTCTCCTTCCGTAACGGCGGCAGGCGTCAAGGAGCACCTTTAACGGGTACTTCCGGTTTATCGGCATGAGGTGGTCCCTGATCTCATCGGTTGCCCCGTTGAGTGATACCGCCAGCATGACGTTTGTCTCCCTCCCGAGCCATTCTATGAGGGGGGCGATACCCGCCGTTGAGACGGTAATTCTCCTCGGTGCAAAGCCAAGGCCCCTCTGGTCGGTTGCAATGTCCAGAAACCTCTTCACCTCTTCATAGTTGAGGAGGGGTTCCCCCATTCCCATGAGGACGAGGTTGGTAATCCTTGCTCTCTCGGGGAGGGCTCTCTGAGCCGCATGAACCTGATTAACCATCTCGGAGAGCTTCAGATTCCTTACGAAGCCGCCCCTCCCCGTCATGCAGAAACCGCAGTCGAGGGGACACCCTACCTGGGTGGAGATGCAGAGGGTCGCCCTCTTCTCTTCATGAATGATGACCGTTTCGATACAGTTCCCGTCATCGAGATCGATGAGGAGTTTCATGGTGCCGTCTTTCGCGATTTCAGTTCCCGTGACGTTAGGGCGGCTTATGGTGAAACGCCCCTTCATCATCTCCCTGAACCCCTTTGAGACATCGCTCATCTCATCAAAAGAGGCAGCCCCCTGCTTATAGAGCCACCGGTAGAGTTGGTGGGCCCTGTACGGTTTTTCATCGAGGGAAACTACAAGCTCTTTGAGCCCCTTGTATCCGAAATTCTTAGGATCATCCATGGAGATAACGTACCATACCACCTTTCCCGTGACAAGGTTGTGCACAATGCAAAACAGTCCAATATATAAAGGGCAAATAAAATACCGATAATCTGGCTGATAAGAAGATGAGATATGGAAGGGTGTGAAAGCTGTTAGCCAAAATTACCAAATAGATTGCCGTATCGTGTTTGCTTGCCAAAGGCGTTGTAGGTGTAGCTCTCCATTACAACCTGGTTCGCATCGGTAAGGTGGGTGATGCTTCCCAATCCGTCGGCAATTATGGAATTATGGGGAGAATTATGGGGACACAATACTTAATTCAGCCATCTTTCTTTTTTGGCCCAGGTTTTTCTCGATGAAGGATACGCCCTAACTTTTCCTCTATCTTTGATATGAATTGCTCGCTACCAAGCGGTCTCCCGGTTTGCTCGTGACGGCGCAGATCATTCGCCTTTAGCTCCGATATGTCCTCCGAAAGAAAGGACCTCCAGTCTCCCACTATGCCCAAAAGAGGAGAAACTCTGACCAACTCGTCATCCTTGTCGGAAAGATGAGGTGAAGCGCTGCTCCAGGGATACTCCCCAGGCCTGCTCGCTAACCCCGCTCTTACAGGATTAAACTCTATGTACCTGGCAGCGGCCAAAAGATCCATCGGATAAGAGGAGAACCTCCCCTGCCAGAGATAGCCTCTCCACCCCTTTTGAAAGTTCATGTATCGCGTATAACGCCGGTGGGCTTCACCAATTGCTCTTCGCAAACTATTTGACGAGCCAGGCACAGCAACCAGGTGTGTGTGGTTTGCCATCAAACAATAAGCCCATATCTCTACACCATTTCGATTGCACCACTCCGACATCAGACCTTTGTATTCACGATAATCGTCATCACTGAAGAAAGTCTGCTGCCTCCTGTTGCCACGTTGAGTGATGTGATGAGGGTGATCAGGCACAACTACACGTGCTATTCTTGCCATGACCAGAAATTACTATTACTAATGCCTATTGTCAATAATTAAGTATTGTGTCCCCAGAACTCAGAACTGTCCCAGAACTGCAGAACAGTCTTGCCCAGGGATAACCGGCGCTATCATTTCTTGAACTTCCCCTCCGAAGAGATATAGCCGTCACGGATTGCCTCCCTTATTAACTGTGCTGCAACTTTTGTATCACCTTCATCAACAGCGATCCTCTTTTCCGCGAACTTTCCGATACTCATAGGGTAGGGGGTGATGGTCATATCCCTGATGAAACAGGAGATGCCATTATCCTCGAGCAGTCCCCTGATCAAGTCTGCCTCCATTGCATCGTAGCTGAGATAAACCTCTTTCAACCCCATCGGTTTATTTCATTTTCACTTTAAAAAGATACATGGCTGGTTGCATTTTCCTTCTGGGTGGCCTTTGTCCATGATGCTCAAAAAGCATGAAACAAATTTTCTTGATAATTCCCTCTCTTAACACTACAATTACCGCCTGAAAATACCAACAAGAGGGGAGATGAGGGAATGAAACTATACCAGTTTGAATCCTGTCCTTACTGCCAGAGGGTGAGGCTTGCCCTGGAGGCAAAGGGTATCGAGTATGAAAAGGTCGAGGTGCCGCAGTACAGGGATGAGAGAACGGAGCTCTTTGAACTCTCCGGACAGTATATGGTTCCGGTCCTTGTCGATGGAGAGAGGGTCATAAGTGATTCGGCGGCAATTGTCGCCTATCTTAACGAAAAGTATTGACCAGCGTTATTCTCGCCGGTTATCCGGCCCTCTCCTCCATAAAGTCGATAACCTGTTCCTCCAGTTTTACCCCGTCCAGATGGTTAATCTCCTGAATGCCCGTGGGGCTGGTGACGTTGATCTCGGTTACGAGCCCTCCGATGACATCAATGCCGACGAAATAGAGACCGTCCTGTTTCAGTCTGCCGGAGACGACCTCCGCGATGTGGCGGTCCCTCTCTGTTACCGGCGCCTTCTCACACCGCGCCCCTACATGGATGTTTCCCCGGTGCTCGCCCTCCCTGGGGACCCTGCTCACGGCCCCGATGGGTTCGCCGTCGAGGAGGATGAGCCGCTTATCCCCCTCTTTTATCTCGGGGAGGTATCGCTGGGCAATAATCTGGCGCCCTTCATTATGGGTTGCCATCTCCAGAATGGCGCTCATATTCTTGTCACCATCAAAGAGGGCAAAGACCCCCCGTCCGCTGCAACTGTCGAGGGGTTTGACGACCATCCTCCCCCCCACCTCCTTGAGAAAGCTCTTGAGTCGTTCGATCTCATTAGTAACAATACACTCCGGTATGACCTCGGGGAAGTTGAGGGCGTAGAGCTTCTCATTTGCCTCACGTATCCCCCGTGGGCTGTTCATTATAAAGACCTCCCCTTCAATGAGCCCAAGGAGATAGGTGGAGTAGAGGTAGTCCATATCGAAGGGGGGGTCCTCCCGCATGACGATGGCATCCATCTCCTTTAGATCCACCGTCTCGGCGGCGCCTAAACAGTACCACCGCTCCCCCTCCTCCATCTCCACTTTGCGTACCCTCCCCATGATCCCTCCATGCTCCGCGAAGAGGTCGTGAGGCAGGAGGTGGTAGAGGGAGTGGCCCCTCCTCTGGGCCTCGCTCATGAACACATAGGTCGTATCCTTATGAATCTTGATCCCCTCAAGGGGGTCCATCAGAAAAGCCACCTTCAATTTTTTCATAACACCTTCCCGTCGTTGAAATAGTGGTGATTATAATCCATCCCGCTTCATTTGTAAACGTTCACCACGGGGTGGCATCAACTCTTGAAAAGCCCCTTTTGTCGTTGCAAGAGGGGTAAAAGACTGTTATAAAAACCCGGTCGGGCTATATATAGGCCCCATGACATGCAGAGGAGGTTTCAATGAAGAGGCGGACATTCCTTAAGAAGGGTGGGGCTACGGTTGCCGCGGCCTCCGGGGCGGCTCTGGCCCTCATCCCGATCATTCTGGCTGTCCTGGGCGGATA
>JBHHXU010000137.1:0-5218 GCA_046757185.1 Thermodesulfobacteriota bacterium | reverse complement strand
CATGGATTCGCCGCACATGGATTGGTTGCGCAAGGATTCTTTGCCGCGCACGGATTTGTTGCACATGGATTCTTCGCGGCACACGGGTTACAAACATTCTGCGGGACATAGGAATTGTCCGAACCAGCCTCAGCCACACCGGCAAGGGGCATGGCAAAGAGGGAAAGAACGGCCAGGAACAGAACGTATGTCTTTAGTCTCTTCATAACTCATCCTCCTTTCACATTACAGGTTTAATAAGGTGTCGTCTGTTTCTCTCCTTTGACAACCTCTTTGTATCACCCTGCCTCCAATCAAACAGTAATCGAGCTTACAAAAAAAGGAGTTGACTACTCTTCCAGGGAGATGAGATAAAATAGCAGGGATTCAACTCTTCGCTTAACAAGAGTTTTACCATGAAGGTCATGAAGGAGAAGCAATACCGTCTCCCCCTCCTCTTTTTCCATAATACCTGATTTACTTGACTTTATCGGTCTGTTGAAGTAATTTGGCCGAGAATCCGTTACACAAGAGCGTGAGTACCAACCATACGCTTCCCGGAGCGTGACAGGGAAGTGTTTGCTATCCAAACGTACTGATTATGCAGAATACACATACCGCCACACCTAACGATCTAAAAAATTCCTGGGCCACAAAGACATCAGCACGACCATGGTTGGCACCAACGTTTTGAAAAAAGAGGCCACGGCGTACGAAGCCCGGTCGATGGATTGTGACCCGTCTTATACAGACGGAAACAGCTATGTTTGCAGTATTATACAGACTGTATAAACATTGTTAGAGCCAAAAATATTGATAGAAATGAAAGCTGAATTGTACAATCAATCTTGGTTGAAAAAGGCCCAATCCGAAGCAACCCAAGACTCATGGGCTTTCGATGTAATTGCTGATGTCAATGGCAGTGGAGGCGAGTATCTCGCCATCCTTCGGGAGTCTTTCCTATCCCATCCATTCCCATCAAAGGGCAAAAAAGAGCATGTGAAGAATGCCCTTGAGAGCTTAGCCAATTACGCTCACCTTGGGGCGGTGAATGAACTATGCTGGTACAGGCTTATGTTCGACCTCTCGTTAAGCCCCGAAGCTCTGCCAGAGGGTAGCAGCAAGACGCCTGACTTTAAAGGGACCTCTACGTCAGGTACCGAGTTCTTCTGCGAAGTCACGACATTGAACGTTTCAAGTAAAGAGGCTGCGTGTATTGCTGCCGGCAATGGCGCACCATTGAATCAAAATGCAGAAATATCGAGAATCATAAGAAAGTCGACAGACGAAAAGGTAGAGCAATTGCGATTTGGCCAAGCAGAGCAGAAAGGTATTATTTTTGTTGTATTCGATTATTCAACATTTAGCGGCCTCGGCACGCAACGTCCTTTAACTCTGGCAGACGCTCTGCTCAAAACATCTGCCGGGTTGCAGGCAATGCAACCACACTTGTCAGCTATTATTTATGTCGAACGATATGTCAAGGAAGGCCGGTGCCATATAAGAATGTCTCAGAGCGCGGTCTGCCATAATCCTTCAGCTGACTTCCCGATGCCAATTGATCTCTTTGGTTGTTTTAAGCAATATCATCTTGACTCTTACGGTGTCGTGGATCCGAATATAGTCGACATGGTGGTATTGTAGACCATAAAAGGCGGCACTCAATTGGCTAATAAATAAGCAGGATGATTCAGGAAAGATAGAAGAGGCCAATGCGACTTTTATTAACAATAATAACTATAGCAGCAGTGGCAATCACAGTATGGCTCGCGCAGCCGTTGCTGAAGGGGAACACGATTCTCGAGTTGTTGGTTTATACCGGTGCTTTTTTAGTGATCTTTATAGCTGCTTTTCTCTGGGACTGGGTAGCCGACCGCTGATCGGGAGAGTATAGGATATGTTTTCCTATTATTATGTGGCGGCTGTGTAATACATATCTCAGCAATCTACTGTTATAAAAAAAATCTGTTTGGCACACTTTTTTAACCCGCTTGATTCACGGATGTGCTCGCGTCCTCACTTGATCTTGCTTTTGCCAAGGCATTTGTTCTCGGTGGGCCGTATCCACTGGTACGGCACACCTTCAAAAATACCATGCAAATCCAATCTCTACGCGATCATCACGGCAATTCATGAATAAAGCGAGCTAAAGAGGGAACCGTTTAAAAGCTGTGGCACTATTTGAAAATATCATAGACGGCCTCAACGAGGGGCTTATCGCAGTGGACAGGAGTCTTCGTATCACGGTATTCAATCATGCCGCCGAGGGGCTAACGGGGATTCCCTGTTCACTTACCATAGGGAAATCCATTGCGACGGTGGTGGAGAAGGATGGATGGCTGGTGGATCTCGCCCGGAAGAGTATGGTGGAAAAAAAGGTCTTCGTCGAATATGAGGGAAAGCTGCACATTAGGCTCGGTCCCCCCGCTCAGGTGGTTGGCACAGCATCCCCCCTTTTTAATGATCTTGGAATGATAGACGGCGCTATTCTCCTCTTAAAGGAGTTATCGGGGGTGCGTCTCCTCGAGACGGACTCGACCAGAAGAGACCGGCTCGCCCTCATCGGTACCTTTGCGGCAGGGATAGCCCATGAGATAAAGAATCCTCTCGGTGGGATTAAGGGGGCGGCACAGCTCCTCGCACGGAAGCTCAACAGTAAAGAACTGCTTGAGTATACGGATGTCATCGTAAGGGAAACGGACAGATTAAACGACATCATCGATAATATCCTGAACTTCGCCAATCCCAGGAAACGAAAACTAAAGCCGTTAAATATCTATAAGGTACTTGATGCAGCCATAAATATGGTATCATGTTCTCACGACAGATCAATTTACCTTGAGTATGATCCGAGTCTCCCTGCTATCTTCGGCAACAGAGAGCAACTGATGCAGGTCTTTATCAATCTTTTAAAGAATGCCGTGGAAGCTGTAGATAAGGGAGGTAAAGTATGGATAAGGACGAGGATGGTCACCGACTTCCATCTTGCCGAGCCCGGATCGAAGGGGAGAATGATGGCATCGATAACGGTGAAAGACAACGGGTGCGGCATCGCTCCGAATAACCTCGATAAACTGTTTACCCCCTTCTTTACGACGAAGAAGAAGGGCACGGGCCTCGGCATTGCAATCGCCTTCAGGATCGTAAAGGAGCACGGCGGCTTCCTCTCCGTGGAATCGTCCCCCGGTGAGGGGACGGAGGTCTCCGTCTATCTCCCCATAGGTGAGGAGTGAGGGTATGAATGAGAGGGTCTTAATAGTCGATGACGACAGGGATATCCTCTGGGTACTAAACCGCCTCCTGAAGGAGAGAAAGATCGAGGTTGTGGAGGCTGTCGATGGAAGGAGCACACTTGACCTTCTCAGGGAGGGGGACGACTTTGCTCTCGCCTTGATAGACATCAACATACCGGAAAAGGACGGCCTCGAGGTACTCACCGCGTTAAAGGAGGAGGGCGTTGCCACCCCCGTTATTATCATGACCGGCCAGACGACCATGAAGAACGCCATCGAGGCAATGAAAAAGGGGGCCTTCGATTACATTACCAAGCCCTTTGACATAAACGAGGTTGATGCGCTGGTTGACAGGGCCCTTGAGTATAAAAGGCTGAAGCGTGATGTCATCACTCTCAAGGAGAGACTAAAGGAGAGGTGGGCCGATGAGATACATTTCATCGGGAAGTCGAAGGCGGTTGAGCGGGTTTTTAAAACGGTCGGGAGGGTTGCACCGAAGGACGTGTCGGTTATTATTCAGGGTGAGAGCGGCACGGGAAAGGAGCTTCTCGCAAAGCTTATCCATATAAACAGCCCACGGAGCAACGGACCGTTCATCGCCGTCAATACAGCGGCTATTCCGAAGGAGCTGATGGAGAGTGAGCTCTTCGGGTTTGTGAAGGGGGCCTGTACCGGTGCGATTGAAGCAAGGAGAGGAAAGTTCGAACTTGCCGATGGGGGCACCCTCTTTCTCGATGAGATCGGCGACATGTCCATCGACCTCCAGAGCAGGTTGCTCAGGGCCATCCAGGAGCAGGAGTTCTTCCCTGTTGGCGGCAAGGAGCCTGTCAGGGTCAATGTGAGGATAGTATCCGCCACAAACCGTGATCTCGAAAAGGATGTCGCAGATAAGAGCTTCAGGGAGGACCTCTATTACCGTCTCAATGTCGTCACCATCAAGCTCCCCCCCTTGAGGGCGAGAAGGGACGACATACCGGTGCTGTCGGACTACTTCCTCCGGAAGTTTCAGGAGGAGATGGGGATTGAGCCGAGAAAGCTCTCGCCGAGGGCGTTGGAGGCGCTTATCGGGTATGATTGGCCCGGCAACGTGCGTGAGCTTGAGAACACCCTTCGCAGAGCCGTGCTCCTCTCCCCCAACCCCGTCCTCTCAATGGAGGACCTTGCCCTTAAGGATACGACAAAGCCCCGCGAATCTATCGAGGATATCATATACAGCAAGCTGGAAGGCTTCATTAGTAAAATAGATTTAAAAACAAGACAGGAGCTCTACGCCACCATACTCCCCTTCATGGAAAGGCCGCTGATAAAACTCATCCTTCACAAAACAGGCGGCAACCAGGTACGAGCAGCGGAGCTATTAGGGATAAACAGGAATACCTTGAGAAAGAAGATGCGGGATCTCGGCATTAAGGTTAAGGGGCTCACCTAAAATGGCGACGTACTGTATCAATACGCATACTATCTCAATAACACGTGGAACTCAGTGAGGAGAGGCCAAAGGAACGCCGCCCTCTGTCTTAAAGAGGACGGCTTTTTTCAGTTCACAAAAAGGAATAGAACAATAAAGGGTCTAACGTGACTTTTACATAAAAAGAGTGTTGAAGGCAACAGACTCTTCCAGAACATATTCAAGAACAGTGCTCTCTCCCCTTTTTAGGGAAGGCATGACATGCAGTAGAGGGGTCGGCGAAACCCTTACTACAGGAAGACCTACGACTACTTCTTCTTCAGCGGTGATTTCCTTGTAGCTTTTGTCACAGCCTTTTTGACCGTCTTCTTCGCGGCGGCGCCCCTCTTCGTTACCTTCTTCGCGGCACCCTTGACCGCCTTTGTTACCCTCTTCTTTGCGGCAGTCTCTTTCTTGACAACCCTCTTCGCGACCTTTGTCGCCGCCTTCTTGACCGTCTTCTTCGCGGCGGCGCCCCTCTTTGTTGCCTTCTTCGCTGCGCCTCTGACCGCCTTTGTTACCCTTTTCTTAGCTGCAGTCTCCTTCTTTACGACCCTCT
>JBHHXU010000136.1:0-5239 GCA_046757185.1 Thermodesulfobacteriota bacterium | reverse complement strand
CATAATGATCTCTACATGAGGTTACATGGAGATTATTGGGAAGTGTCCGCACACTTCAACGGTCCCTGGCGTAAAGCAAAACCGCGGGAGATTCCTTTGAAGTTGAAGAAGAAGAAAGCAAAGGGTAAAGTTCACCCTGGCAAGGGTCACGGTCGCAAAAAAAAGTAAAATACTTTCTTGCCCTATTAAGCAGTTTATCCCCCTCACTTAAATTAAGCCCCGAGGCATTACCAGGGGGCTTTTTGTTGTCTGACCATAATAGGAAATGGGGAGTGGACAACAAATCGAAAAGCTTATAAACACGTTTCCTTATCATGGCAACAGTATTCTCGACATAAAACTACCAATCCCACTACCACCGCTATCACAGCTAGAACCTGCAATGCACATTTCATCTTCTAAACCTCCTCTTTACTATTTTTGACGACTCCGGGGACAGTCTGGGGACACACTTTTCAGGGGCATCCAATGAGCCTGTTAATTGTTACTATTAAGAAAGAAGTGGCGGAGGGTGAGGGACTCGAACCCACAAGGGTGTTAACCCGCTGGTTTTCAAGACCAGTGCCTTACCAATTAGGCTAACCCTCCAAATTAATCGTAGTAATGAGTCCGGAGAAATATACTCACCACCTAATACTCCAAACTCTTAACTCTGAACTATCCTCTCCATCCCCCCCATGTACCTCCTCAATGCCGGGGGGATAAGAACGCTCCCATCCTCCTGTTGATAGTTCTCCAGAATAGCGACAACGGTCCTTCCAACAGCAAGGCCCGACCCGTTCAGGGTATGGACGAAACGCGGCTTGCCTCCCCCCCCCGGCCGGTACCGTATGTTTGCCCTCCGTGCCTGGAAATCCTCGAAGTTGCTGCACGACGATATCTCTCGATACTTCCCCTGACTCGGGAGCCACACTTCGATATCGTAGGTCTTCGCCGCCGAAAAGCCGAGGTCGCCAGTGCAGAGGGTGACCACCCTGTAGGGAAGCTCCAGGAGCTGCAACACCTTCTCCGCGTCGGAGGTAAGCCGCTCAAGCTCAATGTAGGAGCTCTCAGACGTCGTAAACTTTACCAGCTCGACCTTGTTGAACTGGTGCTGCCTGATTATTCCCTTCACATCCTTCCCGTATGAACCCGCCTCCTTTCTGAAGCACGGGGTATAGGCCGCGTAGGAGAGGGGAAGCTCCTCCTCTCTCAGGATCTCTTCCCTGTGGACATTGGTGACGGGAACCTCAGCCGTGGGGATCAGGAAGTGGTCCCACCCCTCGATCTTGAAGAGGTCCTCTTCGAATTTCGGGAGCTGCCCCGTCCCCGTCATGCACTCCCTGTGGACCATAAAGGGGGGGAGGAGCTCGGTATAACCGTGTGCGGTCGTATGGAGGTCGAGCATGAAGTTGATGAGGGCCCGCTCCATGGCCGCACCCGCCCCCTTTGAGAAGGCGAACCGTGCGCCCGCAACCTTTCCCGCCCTTTCGAGGTCGAGAATGCCCAGGCGCTCCCCTATTTCCGTATGTTCCTGCGGCTCGAAATCAAAATCAGGCACCTCCCCCCATACCCGCACCTCCTGATTCTCGCTTGAATCCGCCCCGACGGGAACGGACGGGTGGGGAATGTTCGGGATGGTGAGCATGAGCGACGTGAGGGCGTCACTCTTTTTGGAGGCCGCCTCATCGAGCTCCTTTATCTTCGCGGCAAGCTCCTTCGAGTCAGAAAGGAGGTGTGAACAGTCGCCCTTCTCCTTTTTCAGCCTCCCGATCTCCTCTGAGATTGCATTGCGCCGCCCCTTTAACTCCTCAACCTCCCTGAGGGCCCTCCGCCGCTCCTCATCAAGGCCCCTGAATTCCGAGAGAGCCCCATCGCCGCCGCGGGCAGCCAGCGCCCTCTCCACCTCCTCCAGATGCTCTCTGAGATACTTGATATCGATCATAATCTATACCCTCACGAGGGTGACTCCCCGCTCCACCGTGTGTAGAGGTCGTTCTCTATGCCGGCTGCATCGAGCACCTTCCCCACGACAAAGTCCACTATATCATCAACAGTTTCCGGTTTCGTATAAAATGCCGGCATCGCCGGAACAATCGATACACCCATCCTGGAGAGCTTCAGCATATTCTCAAGGTGAATCGCACTCAGCGGGGTCTCACGGGGGACGAGTATGAGTCTTCCCTCCTCCTTAAGGATACAGTCGGCAGCCCTCTCTATCAGGTTGCCCGATACTCCCCCCGCTATCCTCGCAATGGTCCCCATGGAGGAGGGGCAGACAATCATCAATCTCTTCAGTGAAGAGCCGCTCGACAGGGGGGAGAGGAGGTCGTCGTACGGTACATAGTGAAGGCGGCCACTCTCTACACCAATGAACCTCTTCACCGCCGCCCCTCGCTCGTCAGGCTCGCCCTCAAGGGAGAGACCGGCCTCTTCTCTGAGGACGATAAAACCAGGAGGGGAGATGATAAGGTAAACATCATCTCCCCTCTTAAGAAGCTCCCTAAGGAGTCTCAGACCGTACGTTGCGCCGCTCGCCCCCGTGATAGCAACGATAATCTCCATCTGATGTGAAAGGGAAGAGAGGGCACTAAGCCGCCCGGCTGCTACTTTATCCTCATTGCCACATAGAACCGGTTATTACCCCTGTATATCAGGAAGCGTATCAACCCCTCCTTACTGGCAGCCTTGACAGCCCGCTGATAATCCTCAATCCCTTTTATCTCCCTCTTATTCAACTGTCTTATCACATCGCCACGCCGCAAACCGGCCATGGCAGCGGGAGAGCCCCTCTTTACCGAGTCAATCACAACCCCTTTAGAATCCTTGAGTCGCAGCCGGCTGGCGACTTCAGGAGTTATCGCTTTAACGGAGATGCCTATTTCATCCTCAAGGACACCCTCCTTCGCAGCCACAACCGCCTCTTCCCCTCTCTTCTTTGCCACCTTTAAGGTAACAACCTTTTCCCTTCCGTCCCGTATGATCTCAACCTTTACCGTTTTGCCGGGTGGCGTCGCTGCCACGATCCTCGGCAGGTCGTTCATCTCACCTATCTCCTTGCCGTCAAAGGCGACAATGATATCTCCCGATTTAATTCCCGCCCTGTCAGCCGGGTCCCCCTCATTGACAGAGGAGACGAGGGCCCCTTTCCTCTCCTTGATACCAAAGGACTGGGCCAGCTCCGGAGTCACCTGCTGGATACCGACGCCGATCCATCCTCTAGTAACCTTCCCCTCCACCTTCAACTGGAGGAGCACATCTTTCACCATATTAATGGGGATGGCAAATCCGATCCCCTGCCCGCCTGCAATGATCGCCGTGTTGATCCCGACCACCTCCCCCTTCATGTTAAAGAGGGGGCCGCCGCTGTTCCCCGGGTTAATCGACGCGTCAGTCTGGATGAAGTTATCGTACGGCCCGGCGCCGATAACCCTCCCCTTTGCGCTCACTATCCCCGCTGTCACGGTGCCCCCCAGACCAAAGGGGTTTCCTATGGCAACAACCCAGGAACCGATCTCCAATGTGTCCGAATCACCCAGCACGGCGACCGGTAGTTCGTCCTTCGCCTCAATCTTGATGAGGGCAAGGTCGAGCTTGGCATCCCTCCCGACCACCTTCGCATCATACTCCCTCTTCCCCTCGGCGAGGGTGACAACAATCTCCTCCGCATTCTCGACCACATGGTTGTTGGTGAGGATATACCCCTCCTTATTGATAACGAAACCGGAACCGAGATTATGTCTCTTGAACTCCCTCTGCCGGTTACCAAAAAAGTCGCGGAACTCGTCACCGAAGAAGTCCTCAAAGGGCGTCCTGAACTCCGGGAAGGGAACAATCGGCCTCGATTTTGTCACCTGGGTTGTCGAGATGTTTACAACGGACGGCGTCAGTTTGCGCGCCAGCTCGGAGAAAGAGTTCGGAGTAATGGCGACCGGTTCACCGCCGTCCTCCTTCCAGAAGTTCTGTGCTGCCGTTGTCTGGGCGAGGTCAAGCTTTATGGTAAGCGCAATACCAATGAGAAGAGAAACAAGACTTACCGCCAGCAGTGCCTTTATGCCAAAACCCTTCTTTTCTAACATGTCCATTCTCACTCTATCTTAACCATTCCTTGATGATGAGTATTCCCTCGAGAGCCGTTAGGATCCTTTACGTATCTTAATAACCCCTCTGTTGTCCCCATTCCCTTACTAAAAGACCTCTCACCATGTGCTGGAGAGACACAATAGTCGCACTGAGAAAAACTAGCCCGACGCCTTCACATACCTCATCTTCAGATCGGTGAGGAGACCTTCGAACATCCTGCCCTCATCCTCCGTGAGGTTCCCCTTCGTCTTCTCCTGCAACATTGCAAGGGTATCTATCGTGTGGCGGGCGAGGGAGAGATTCGGCTCTACCGTATTGGTGGCAGGATTCGGGGTGTCTCCCAGATGCATCAATGCGGAGGCCCCCATTGAAATTATAAAGGTGGTAAAATCGGCAGGTGGGAGCTGCTGCTCACTCGGCCCACCCCTATCACCCTCCCCCTCACTGCTCCTTGCCCCCTCGGGCTCCGGTTCCGGGCCTTTCGCCTCCTCTCCCTCATGCTCCCGAACCTTTCCCTCCTCTGAGAATCTCCTTTTGTCGACAACCTTAAATTCCTTTTCTTCCTCGCTCATAGCAACGTTCCCCGTCATTTATGAACTGCCCACCTGCGGCTATTCAACTTCAACCTTTACCCGCCTCGGTTTTTCCTCCGCCGTCTTCGGAACGGTTATCTCCAAAACGCCCCACTCATAATTCGCTGTCACGTCATCCTCGTTCACACTGTTAGGGAGGTTGAAGATGCGTTTGAAGGCGCCGTACTGTCTCTCCATACGACTATAGTTCTCCTCCTTCAGATCTTTTGCAAACTTCCGCTCACCAAAGAGGGTTAGAACGTTGTTCTTCGCCACAATTTTAAAATCATCCTTGCTCATCCCCGGAAGCTCAGCCTTCATGACTATCTCGTGCTCGGTTTCATAGATATCCACCGGCGGCGACCAGACTCCGAACGACGCGCCACCGCAGCTTTTGTCCTTCGATATAACGTCATCGAAGAGACTGTCAATCCTCTCCCGGATGGAGATAAAGTCCTTAAAAGGGTCCCACTTCGGCATAGTGTCCTCCAATATTTGTTACATTTACTTTATTTTATAGCGGGGCCTTTGTCAAGCCCATGTGCACAAGCGAATTGCCTCATAAAAAATGTTACTCTAACGATATTTTAAAAGTAACGTTGACT
>JBHHXU010000135.1:0-5256 GCA_046757185.1 Thermodesulfobacteriota bacterium | reverse complement strand
TTATTATACCGAAGCACACTGGGAGGGTATGGTAACGATGACGGAGCCCGAGGAGGAGAGGGAGGTCCAGGGGGCGAGTCTGGTATACGGCTTTATTAATGTAAACAAGCAGCCCAAGCTCTATAAGAAAATCCGCGAACGCAGCTATGAGAATATAGGGTATGGACCAATAACGCTACCTCCCTTTGAATACGATACGACTGGTTTCAGCCTTCGTCCTCCGAAGTTATGGATTACGACGGTTGGTGACAAGGATAAACGCTATATAGGAGCTGCCCTTTTTGGATTGAGCTACCTCCTTCGTCATGCGGCTCCAAGTCTCTGTATGGCTGACATAAAGGATGTCGATACTGATGTATCACTTAAAGAAGTGAAATCAGACCAGTGGAAGAGCGCACTGTTCATGTACGATTCCATTGAAGGCGGAGTGGGGTATGCTGAGAAGATATCTGAGCAGATTGATGTGTGTCTTACACTCTGCAGGGATATCCTCAAAGAATGCCGGTGCAACGCGGGCTGTCCGTCATGTGTTCCTCCACTGCCGCCATCTGTCAACAGTGAAGAGCTTGAAAGCCTGCTTGTAGAATCAAACGCGGCTACGGCGTGCACGGAGTCGCTCTTGACGATTCTCCTTGATGGTAAAGTGGTTGTCCCCGACGTTATGATAGATACTACTCGTGCACCGGCAATGACCTTACTGGCTGAGGAGGATAGTGAAAGAAAGGTGACAAAGATGAAGCTTGGCAGAGCGGCAAGAGTCCTTGAGAAGAAGAGAGACAGGATCTATTGATTACAGAGAGCTTCATACACTGCCCCGGAGTAGGGCCGAAGACAGAGAATCTGCTGAAAGACAGTGGCTTTCATACTTGGGATGACTGCCTGCAAAGGCCTGGCGATCTGCCCTTTAACGGTGAAAGAAGAGCACGCTTTCTGGATAATATCAGGCTAAGCCAAACAGCCCTCGATGACAATGATATCCGTTACCTTGTTTCGAACTACCCTACAAAGGAGCAATGGCGTATTCTCGCAAAGTATCATGATGACGCAACCTACTTTGATATTGAGACTACGGGCCTGTCATTGTATGATAGCCACATATCGGTAATCGCAGCATATCACAAAGGCGAGATACACAGGTACAGCTTCAAGGATAACCTAGATGATTTTCTGATGCTTGTCGATGAGTCTGACCTCCTCGTCTCTTTTAATGGAAGCTGCTTCGATATCCCTTTTATTGAGAGGTCATTCAACATCCCGATAATTAACTGTCCCCACATTGATCTTCGCTGGGTAGCGTATCATCAGGGCTTTACCGGTGGCCTCAAAAGGATAGAGAGGAGCCTGAATATCAAGAGGCCGGGGGTGATTGATGAGGTAGACGGTTTGGAGGCGGTTATTCTCTTTTATCGGTGGCAAAATGGCGACTCTGGTGCTTGGAAGCGATTGCTGTCATACTGTAGTGTAGATGTGATGGGAACTTATTTGGTTTCGTTACAATTGCTACGGAGAGTAGGTACCTCCACGCCTGATGTTGAAGCCAATGAACTATTTAAAAGGGCTCTGTTGTAAAATAGTAGCAATCAAGTGTATATTATGCCTGTATCACGCAGGCTGCCCCTCCGCTGTTACTCTGGCGTTATGTCCTTCCTCCGCACTGTAAGCACAGTCAATTCTTTACTAGATTTCGTTCAGTAATCGACAATCTAAGAGTATTGACGGAGCACTTGAGACGGGAGTACAATTATGTCAGGCAGCACAGCTCTCTTGGATATCGTCCACCAGCGCCGGAGACAAAAGGTGGCTATGAGGGTTATAAACGGGAAAATTATTCAATATCGGGGTGGACTCACTGACAGGGGCAGATCATCGTGCTGCCGGAAGAGTTTTTACCATTAGCTGACACACACTCCGCCCGGACCCATGCAGATTACGCCATGGACCCAACATTATCGGGAGCTGTTTCATGAAAGAGTACGACGTTCTTGTTATAGGCTCGGGCCCCGGCGGGGAGAAGGCCGCCATACAGGCATCGAAGCTCGGCAAAAGGGTGGTGATCATCGAACGCCAGCCCTACATAGGGGGGGCGGGGCTCCATACAGGTACGCTTCCGAGTAAGACCTTGAGAGAGACGGCCCTTTATCTCGCCGGGATAAAGGAGAGGGTGGTCTTCGGCTTCCAGGTCACATTCGGGCACGACGTAAGGCTTGGAGAGCTCATGTACCGAAAAAGCGAGGTTACAAGAAAGCAGATGGAACTCATCATAGACCAGCTTTCCAGGAACAACGTGGAGCTTATCTACGGCGAGGCATCTTTTGTGGACAACAGGACCCTGGAGATTAAGGGGAGCGGCGGCATGGAGAGGGTCACGGGAGAGGTCGTAATCATAGCCACGGGCACGAGCCCCGCACGCCCCGCGGACGTCCCATTCGACAGAGAGCACATATACGACAGCGACTCCATACTAAAGCTTGATAGGATCCCGAAGAACCTGACCATAATCGGAGGGGGGGTCATAGGGTGCGAATACGCCTGCATATTCTCGGCCCTCGGGGTAAAGGTCAGCCTGGTGGAGAAAAAGGCCCGGCTCCTTAAATTTGCGGACGAGGAGATTGTAACGAGCCTCATGCACTGGATGAGGAACTCCGGAGTCACCCTGAGGCTGAACGAAGAGGTGGTCAGGATAAAGGTCACAAGGCCCGGACGGGTCGAGACCGCGCTTAAAAGCGGAAAGGTTGTCTTTTCGGAAAAGCTCCTCTACACCATGGGCAGGGTCGGCAACACCGAGACCCTGAACCTCGACGCCCTTGGGCTCAAGACAGATGAGAGGTGCCTGCTCTCGGTCAACGACAGCTTCCAGACTGGGATAGAGAACGTTTACGCCGTTGGGGACGTGATAGGTTTTCCATCTCTTGCCTCCACCTCAATAGAGCAAGGAAGGCGCGCCGTCTGCAACGCATACGAGACCGAGGGGCGTACCTGCACCAACGTTGGGTACATGCCCTACGGCATATATACCATCCCCGAGATCTCGATGGTAGGAGGAACAGAGGAGGACCTAAGCGAGAAGGGGGTGCCATACGAGACAGGGAGCGCTTTTTTCGAGGAGGTCGCCCGGGGGCAGATCATAGGAGGTGTGCACGGGATGCTCAAACTCATCTTTGACAGGACGAATCGGGGGCTCTTGGGAGTGCACATAGTAGGAGAGAACGCGAGCGAGCTCATACATATAGGCCAGGCCGTGATGAACTTCGGCGGCACAGTCGATTACTTTAAGGACGTGGTATTCAACTACCCAACGTTGTCAGACGCATACAAGGTCGCGGCTCTAAACGGCCTTAACAAGCTTTAAGGCGTATCTTTAGACCATGATAGGAGGTGGTTCATGAAAGGTTCACGTTGTCTTCCATAGACTGTACGGGCACATATAGCACATAGCCGTGGCAGAGGGCGAGTTTAGTTAAAGGAGCAGAGGTGAAAGATCTTTCAGGTTCCTGCAATACTTCTGCCGATGGTGCTTTCAATGCGATATCATAAGGGACGAATTGGTGGGGTAAACCGATGATCGGCAAAAAAGCTGCCGCTCTAGTATAGATTAGCCGTATCCCTCTCTATCAGCATCATACGGTACATTGCTCCTCTCGACACCAAATTCTTACGAAATATTCAATGTCTCTCATGAACAGGTAAGTGTCTTAGATCTGGAAGGTTTTGTTTTCACTCTCAAGGAAAAACAGGATGATTTATTCGTGCAGGTTCAGTAGCAACTCACGAGCAGCAAATGTCGCTGCCCGGCATGAGGACTGATTGTTGTTACACGAAATAACCACTGAACAGTGTTGAAAATAAGGTAAGCGCCTGATCACATAAAAGGATCGACTTTTAGCGGGCGCTCAATAACTACCCTCTCAAGCCAGTCGATGCAATCTTTCTACCAATAATTTTCAGTTTTCAAATTTACTCGAAAGTGCGGATTTGGAGGTGGAAGTCGCAAAATATCGGTGTTTATTACGCCCTGCAACCTGCAATCAGGCTCTACAACGCTGGGACACTGAGATGTACTTCCTGTCCCGCCAAAGTGATAATGTCCTAAAGTAGCAAAGTAGAAATGTCCTATTGTAAGGCTGTACTATTTCCCTTTTGAAGGGAGGTAATTGTGGCCGGGGAGGACATTATCTACATGAGTTTACAGGAGTTAAAGCGGCTGAAGGCGGTGCAGGAGTCTATAGAGAGGCACATCACGCAGAAGGCGGCGGCCTCGATCACAGGGCTTTCCGAGAGGCAGATAAGGAGGCTTGTAAGGGCGGTAAGGCAGGAGGGAGAAAGCGGCATCGTCCACAAGGCTCGTGGAAGGGTGTCCAAGAGAAAGACGCCGGGGAAGACCAGGAAGAAGGCCCTGAAACTCTACGAGAAGAAGTACCAAGGTTTTGGGCCTACCCTAGCATCGGAGAAGCTTATGGAGCGTGACGGCATCGAGATAAGCAAAGAGACGTTGAGGAAGTGGCTGATGGAGGCCGGTCTTTGGCAAAAGAGGCGCAAGCGGTCCTCTCACCGGCAATGGAGGGTTCGGAAGGAGTGTTTTGGGGAGATGTTGCAGATAGACGGCTCTCACCACGACTGGCTTGAGGGCAGGGCCCCGGAGCTGGTGCTCATGGGCTACATAGACGATGCCACGGGTAACGTCTTTGGGAGATTTTACGACTACGAGGGAACCATGCCTGCGCTGGACAGCTTCAAGGGGTATGTGAGGCGCTACGGGCTACCCCAGAGCATTTATTTAGACAAGCACACGACCTATAAGTCCCCAAAGAAGCTTACCCCAGAGGAGGAGTTAGCGGGGCTTAGCGAGCCCCGGAGCCAGTTTGAGAGGGCTTTAGAGGAGCTTGGGGTGGAGGTGATCCATGCGCATTCTCCGCAGGCCAAGGGCCGAGTGGAGAGGGCATTCGGGACGCTGCAGGACAGGCTCGTTAAAGAGATGCGGCTAAGGGGGATAAAGACCAAGGATGAGGCCAACGGGTTTCTCAGGGAGTACCTGCCCATCTACAACAAGAGATTCAGGGTCTTGCCGGCAAACAAGGCGGACGTGCATGTAAAACTACCGAGGTACTTTGACCTGGACAGGTATCTGTGTATAAAAACGGGGCGCACGGTGAGGAATGACAACACCGTGGCCCACAACGGCAAGCTCTACCAGATAGAGGACAGGTCAAGGACAAAGAAGGTTATGGTGGAGGAGAGGGTGAACGGCTCCGTACACAT
>JBHHXU010000134.1:0-5263 GCA_046757185.1 Thermodesulfobacteriota bacterium | reverse complement strand
GTGGAGAATATGCCTATTGTAATTAACAAGAAGATCATACGCGGCAAGCCCGTTATTAAGGGAACTCGTATCCCTGCCTGAGATGCCTTGTTTTATAAATCACGCAAAGAGTACTAAGAAAGAAGTTCTCTGTAGAATTTCTTTGCGATCTTAGCGGCTTTGCGAGAGATTCAGTGCTTTTCGGTGCAGTGCCGCGGCTATCCAATCAGTGGCTGTTTTGCGGTTAAACACGGCGGTATTGTGAGATGTTGATACTTGTCAGGATACTTCCCCTTTCGTTCTCCAGCTCCAGGATGATTGAGAAATACTGAAGGGCGATGGGGGGGGCAATGAAGGGCAGGCGTTTCAGGAAGTGGCTCGCGGAGACCGGCGGCGGGAAGAGGGCAGGCTATCTCGATTTTGAAGACCTCATTGCCGCCTCTATCGCGGAGGATGTTGGTGCAGGCGATCTTACTACCGGGGCAATCGTACCGAGGGGGAAGAGGGGAGAGGCCCTCATCATCGCAAAGGAGGGGCTCGTTGTGGCGGGGCTCCCCGTGGCGGAGGAGGTCTTCAGGCAGATAGACCGGGGTATTGCCTTTGAGCCCCTGAAGGAAGAGGGGGAGGCCGTTGGTACAGGCGCCCCCCTTGCGCGGCTCTCCGGGAGGCTTGCCTCAATCCTCACCGGTGAGCGCACCGCCCTCAACTTCCTTCAGCGACTCTCAGGGATAGCGACTTTGACACGGGCCTTTCTCCGGGGGGTGGAGGGGCTTGGCGTTACCCTCCTCGACACGCGAAAGACGACCCCCTGTCACAGGGCGCTCGAGAGGTATGCCGTCAGGATAGGGGGCGGGGAGAACCACCGGTTCGGCCTCTTTGACGGCATACTCATAAAGGACAACCATATCGACGCCGTCGGCGGCATTGCCGAGGCGGTGAAGAGGGCGCGAAAAAGAGCGCCCGCCGGGATGAAGGTGGAGGTTGAGGTTCGGGATATGGGTGAGGCGAAGGAGGCGGTGGAATGCGGAGCGGATATCATCATGCTCGACAATATGGATACTGGTGAACTGAGGAGAGCCGTCAAAATAATAGGGGGACGCGCGGAAGTTGAGGTCTCCGGCGGGGTGACGTTGAGGAGTGTTGCCGCCATCGCGAGAACGGGGGTCGACTATATCTCCATCGGAAGCCTTACCCACTCGGCGAGGGCGGTCGATATGAGCCTCACGGTGACCGTCGGGTCGTGAAGCCGCCGGCGGGAGAGATGGCATGAGCGAGACAACGGTACGGATTATGGAGGTTCTCAGGAGACCGCGGCGAGAATACCTCTCGGGTCAGGAGTTGAGCGACACCCTGGGAATCTCAAGGGCGGCGGTCTGGAAGCACATATCCGCGTTGAGGGGGATGGGGTATGCCATAGAGGCGGTTCCCTCAAAGGGGTACCGCCTCACCCCTGCATCACACCCGTACAACGACCTTGAGATATCCTCCGGCCTCACGACAACACTCATCGGGAGGCCACTCCACTTTCATCGTGAAACCTCGTCCACCAACGAGACGGCCTTCAGGATGGCCAAGGAGTCAGCCTCCGAGGGAACCGCCGTTGTTGCCGACAGTCAGAGCGGAGGGAGGGGGCGGCTCGGCAGGAGGTGGGAATCGCCGCCGGGCGGCATATACACCTCCATCATCCTGAGGCCCCCCATCTCCCCGCAGGATGCGCCGAAACTGAGCCTCCTTGCTGCGGTGGCCGTCGCGGAGGCGGTGGCAGAATCTCTTCCCCGTCCACCGTCGGTGAAGTGGCCGAACGATCTCCTCATCGACGGGAAGAAGGTTGCCGGTATCCTGGCGGAGATGGACGCGGAGATGGACAGGGTCAACTTTATCGTTATCGGTATCGGTGTGAACGTGAACATCATGAGTGATGGATTTCCCCCGGAGGTGAGGGGCATTGCCACCTCCCTCAGAGAGGTGAAGGGAGAGGCGGTTTCGAGGGTTGAAGTGATCCAGAGCCTCTACGGCAAGCTTGAGGTCTGGTATGACCGTTTCCTCCGTGACGGTTTCGCACCGGTGAGGGAGGCGTGGATGAGGTTTTCGGAGATGGGGGGGAGAAGGGTGGCGGTAAGCCGGCTCGGTGAGACCATCGAGGGGACTGCCCTCGGTATCGATGAGGACGGCGCCCTCCTCGTGAGGGGGCAGGCGGGGGAGGTCACAAGGGTGACGGGAGGGGATGTCGTCGTCCGTAGGTGAGGCATCTTCCCTGAAAGGAATTCTATGCTCCTCGTTATCGATATAGGCAACACGAGTACGGTCATCGGCGTCTATGAGGGGGACCGTCTTCTCCACCACTGGAGGATCGGTACCAGGGAGGCGAAGACGGCGGACGAGTATGGCGTCATACTCATGGACCTCCTTCATTTTGCTGGTGCCGATGCCGGAGGGATCGACGGCGCCATCATCTCCTCCGTTGTCCCCCCGCTGACCGATACCTTCCACGAGATGGCAGAGCGGTATTTTCGCGTCACCCCCCTCACCGTCGGTCCCGGTATAAAGACGGGCATGCCCATTATGACCGATAACCCGAAAGAGGTCGGCGCCGACAGGATCGTCAACGGCGTGGCGGCCTTCGACCGGTATAAGGAGGCGGTGATTGTCATAGACTTCGGGACGGCAATTACCTTCGACTACATATCACCGAGGGGCGAGTATATGGGCGGCGTCATTGCGCCGGGCATGGACCTCTCCCTCGATGCCCTCTTTCGACGGGCGGCAAAACTGCCCCGGGTTGAGCTTGCAAGACCGAAGAGGGTGGTGGGAAGGAATACCATTGAGAGCATGCAGTCGGGCATCTTCTTCGGCTTCCGCGGGCTTGTGGATGAAGTGGTGAGGAGGATGAAGGGGGAGGTCGGGGGGCGCCCCCGGGTCATCGCAACGGGAGGAGGCGCCTCACTCCTTGCCGGCGAATGTGAGACGATAGACGAGTATGACGGTTTCCTCACCCTGAAGGGACTCATGATAATCTACCGGAAGAACCGTTCATAGGAAATTGTTTTATAGGATTCGAGGGTTCAAGGAGTCAAGGGTTCAAGCGTTAAAGAAAAGGACACTGTTCAGGTGGATAGACTGAAGGCTGAAGGTTTAGTGATTTTACCTAACGGCTTCAGCCTCTCCTTGCTCATATAAAACCTTCTCTCTGCGGCCTGACTGATGGTGGAGAAACGGGGTTGTCCTTCAATCGCGACGTGTGACTGACACTATCGCAACACCTAACTGGATATGAAGATTCCGTCTCATCTAAAACAGTACGTCTCCCCTCAGACATCGAAGGAGACCAGGCTTGCCGCGGCAAGGGGTGAGGTGCCGCTCGACCCCGGAGACCTCGTTATGGCCCTCTTCCTCCTCGGCTACGATAAGGAGAGTGAGGTGGCGGCGGCCGCGAGGAGGAGTTTTTCGGAGCTGCCGACCGATACCCTCCTCACGGCCCTGGATGGAACGGTCGACCCCCTCATCCTCAGGACGGTTGCCCTTACCCACGGGGAAGACGAGGCCGTTCTCCTCATGATTGCCCTTCACAGGAACACCGATGAAAAGACCCTCTCCTTGCTTGCCGCAAAGGGGACGGAGGGTGTTGCCGAGGCCATTGCCGAAAACGGGGAGATTCTTCGTGCACACCCGTCGCTCATCGATGTGCTGAAGACGAACCCCCACCTCCCTAAGGAGGTGCTTGCAAGGGTGGAGGGCCTCCTTCACCCCCAGGAGGATGATGGTGAGGGGAGAGAGTCATCCCTTGAGTCCGGCACAATCGGCGGGGGCGGGACTAAGCCTGATGAGGAGAAGAGCCTCTATGAGCGGATTAAGGGGATGAATGTGGCCGAGAAGGTAAAGACGGCCCTTCTCGGCAATAAAGAGGCGAGAGATATGCTGATTAAGGACAATAATCAGATGATCTCTTCCGCGGTTCTGAGGAATCCCAGGATTACGGAGGAGGAGCTGATACGGGTGGCAAACTCAAGGGAGGCCTCCGACCAGATGCTGCGGATCATTGCAGGGAATAAGAAGTTCCTTAAGAATTATATGATACGTCTTGCCCTGGTGACAAATCCCAGGACACCCCTCGTCTACTCCCTCAAGTTCATAAATTCCCTCCACGCCAAGGATATCAGGAACCTTGCAAAGAGCAGGAATATCCCCACCGCCGTCGCGACCGCAGCCAGGAGGATAGTGGATCGGAAGGGGATGGGTTAAAGTGCCTTTAATGCCGGAACAGTTTCCCGGAGTGCCATGAAAGTGCTTGAAATCGGTGAGGTGTGGAGTTAGACTCTGTCACAAATGAGCGGGGAGTACAGTACATCGATAATGCATTAACCACGGAGGACACCTGTCTGCGCCTGCCTGTCCCGCATGGACGGCCGACAGGTGCATCGCACAGGTAGGTCTGTGCCCTGTGGTTTCTTATCGTATAATAAAAAACTGAGGTTCATTTATAGGATGGTGAGGGGAAGATTATGCGGATTATCATAGTAGGGGCGGGGGTTGTCGGCTATACGATAGCGAAGAGGCTCTCCAACGAGGGGCACGACGTTGTCATGATAGAGAAGGATGAAAAGCGCATAAGGGAGGTGCAGGAGAGCCTGGATGTTCGTATCGTCAGGGGGAGCGGGAGCAGCCCGCGGGTACTTATAGAGGGTGGAATCGAGCAGTCCGACATGGTGATCGCCGTGACGAACAGCGACGAGGTGAATATGGTGGCTTCCCTCATCGCCGGCAGTCAGTCGAGGGTTCCCAAGAAGATTGCCCGAATACGGGACCCCGAGTATTTGAGTTACACGAGGATATTTGAGAAGGAGTATCTCGGCCTCGACCTCAACATCAACCCCCAGCGGATGGCGGCGGAGAGGATACTCAAGATCATTGAGGTTCCGGGCGCTACCGATGTTGCCGATTTCGCGGGGGGAAGACTCAAGCTTATCGGTTCACGCCTCCCCGCCTCATCAGCGGTGGTGGGGAAACGGGTAAAGGATATAAAGGATCTCCACCCCGACCATAGGGTCATGATGGTTGCCGTCTACCGGGGGGCTGAGACGATTGTTCCAAAGGGCTCTACCATGCTCCGGGAGGGTGACCTCCTCTTCCTCATGACCGTTCCCCAGGAGACGAGGAACATTCTCAAGATACTGGGAATGGGTGAAAAGGTCGGACAGAAGGTTCTCATTGTCGGCGGCGGCAATGTCGGCTTCTACCTCGCCGGGCGCCTTGAAGGGAGGGGGTACCAGGTAAAGATCTTCGAGAG
>JBHHXU010000133.1:0-5280 GCA_046757185.1 Thermodesulfobacteriota bacterium | reverse complement strand
GCTCAATGAGATTGAGGAGATGAAGGAGAGCGGCCAGATGGATACGATGATAAAGAAGGAGGCCCTGCAGCTCGACAGGAAGAGGGTAAAGCTTGAGAAATTCCTGGGAGGGGTCAAAACGATGGACTCCCACCCTGATGCCGTCTTCATCATCGACTCCAAGAAGGAGGATATTGCGCTGAAGGAGGCCAAAAAGCTGGGTATCCCCATCGTGGCGATTGTCGATACCAACTGCGATCCCGATGACGTCGATTATATCATACCGGGGAATGATGATGCCATAAGGGCGGTGAAGCTCTTCGCTGCGGCAATGGCAGATGCCTGCATCGAGGGGAGAGCGATGTACGAGGAGAGCCTCCAGGCGGCAAGCGATAAGGGGAAAGAGGCGGCGGTCACGGAAGAGACGGAAGGTGCAACCGAAGCAGATGCAGATGTTGAAGCCGGAGCAGAAGAAGGTATTGGTGATGCGGGTGTGGTGAAAGAGCCGGAAGAGGTGCCGGCGGTGGAGGCTGAGACTGAGGAGGAAGAGGAAGTGAAAGAGGTGAAAAATGAGGGGGAAGAGGTAGAGGAGGAGAAGGTCGAATCCGCTGAAAAAGAATTAGAGAAAGAGGCGGGTGCGGCTGAGGCCGAGTCAACTCAGGAGGGGTAGGGAGAGAGAAACATTGACTGATGGGCAGTACGGTTGTGGTTCTGCCGGTTCGTTGATACTATTGCGCATAAATATTCCTGGATTAGGATGGATTGAGGAGGATTGATGGAGATTACGACGGGAATGATAAAAGAGGTGAGGGGGAAGACGGGTGCGGGGATTATGGACTGCAAGGAGGCCCTTAAAGAATCGAATGGTGATTTCGAAGGGGCCATTACCTATTTAAGGGAGAAGGGGCTCGCCGCGGCCAGGAAGAAGGGGGAGAGGATTGCGGCCGAGGGGAGCATAGGGACCTACATCCACCCGGGGAGCAGGATAGGGGTGCTCGTCGAATTGAACTGTGAGACCGATTTTGTTGCAAGGACGGAGGAGTTCCAGACGCTCCTGAGGGATATTGCCATGCATATAGCGGCGGCGAGTCCCCAGTATGTGAGGCGGGAAGAGATTGCTGATGATCTCATAGAGAAGGAGAGGTCGATTTACCGGGCACAGGCGGCTGAATCGGGCAAGCCGGAGAAGGTCATCGACAGGATTGTGGAAGGGAAGCTTGAGAAGTATTTCGCAGAGGCCTGCCTCCTGGAACAGCCCTTTGTAAAGAATCCTGATATTACCATCCGACAGTTGTTGACGGAAAAGATAGCAGAGCTCGGCGAGAATATATCAATCAGACGTTTTGTCAGATACAATGTCGGCGAGGGTATGGAGAAGAGATCCACCGATTTTGCACGTGAGGTAAAGGCGGCGCTCTAGTATGGCCGGTCAGTGAAAACGGTGTCTCTCAAGGGGGAGCCGTACTGACCGTGAGAGGCCTTCCCCCTCCCGAATGAAAGCCGTCAAATAGTACGGCGGTATGAGTTCCGTTCCTGCGAAAAGACATATCAATGGCGTCTCCTAAATATAGACGAATACTGCTTAAACTCTCCGGTGAAGCCCTCGTGGGCGAGCAGGGATATGGACTGGACCCGGCCATCGTGGCATCCATCTCAACTGAGATCGGCAACGTCCGCAAACTGGGCGTTGAGATTGCCATTGTCATAGGGGGGGGACCATCTACAGGGGGCTAAGCGCAAGCGCTGCCGGGATGGACAGGGCGACGGCGGATTATATGGGCATGTTGGCCACCGTCATCAACGCCCTCGCACTTCAGGATGCCCTTGAAAAGAGGGGGGTCTTTACGAGGGTGCTCTCGGCAATAGAGATGAAGGAGCTTGCAGAGCCGTACATCAGGCGAAGGGCGGTAAGACATCTTGAGAAGGGGAGGGTCGTCATCTTCGCGGCGGGGACGGGGAATCCTTACTTTACCACTGATACCGCCGCATCACTACGGGCGATGGAGATAAACGCCGATGTCATCCTGAAAGGGACCAAGGTTGACGGCGTCTACGACAGGGATCCGTTAAAAAGCAGGACAGCTCGACGTTATACCCGCGTCACCTATATGGAGGTAATACAGAAGGAGCTCAAGGTAATGGACACAACGGCAATCTCCCTCTGTATGGAGAACAACCTTCCTATTATCGTTTTTAATGTCAAGAAGAAGGGCAATATTGAGAAGATTGTGCAGGGCAGGAAGATCGGGACCACTGTCGAATAGGGGTACTCAAGAGCAACGCAACTCCATCATAAACCTAACGAGAGGTGACACTATGAAGGATGCTGTCTTTAAAACCATGAGGGAGAAGATGGAGAAATCCGTGTCGAATCTCCACCACGAATTCGGCACACTCAGAACCGGAAGGGCATCCTTGTCGCTCCTCGACAAGGTAATGGTTGATTACTACGGAAACATGACACCCATCAGTCAGGTGGCGACCCTCTCCGTTCCCGACAGCAGGCTCATTCTCATTCAGCCGTGGGACGCGACCCTCCTTCAGGCAATTGAGAAGGCCATCATGGCGTCAGAACTCGGCATTACCCCTACCAATGACGGGAAGGTGATACGTATTGCCATCCCCCCCCTGACGGAGGAGAGGAGGAGGGAACTCGTCAAGATAGCGAAGCGGATGACGGAGGAGACGAGGGTTGCGATCAGGAATGCCCGGCGGGATGCGAATGACGAATTGAAAAAGCTGGAGAAGGGGAAGGAGATATCGGAGGACGAGGCAAAGAAGGCCCACACTCAGGTACAGGAGACAACCGATAAGTACATTGCCGAGGTGGATAAGGTACTGCACCACAAGGAAGAGGATATTATGGAAGTCTAGGTGAGATGTGTTGTTTTGAGGGAACCAATGTCTCCCGTCACCCCTTATCTCCCAGTTTTGTCTTGAGATTGCAAGGGGCTTATGATAGTAATTTTTAGTTGATGAAGATGATTGACACAGGAAATATTCCCGGCCATGTCGCTATCATAATGGACGGCAACGGCAGGTGGGCCCAGAAGAGGCGCCTGAATCGTATCAGGGGGCACAGGAAGGGAATTGATGTCGCCAGAGATACCGTGCAGTTTTGCAGGGAGATGGGTATAGGGTGCCTGACCCTCTATGCTTTTTCAAGGGAGAACTGGAACCGCCCCGCCCTGGAGGTGAAGGCCCTCATGAAGCTCCTTGAGGTCTATCTGAAGGACGAGCTCCCCTCCCTCCTGGAGAATAATATCAGATTCAGGGCAATCGGGAACATTCGGGAACTCCCGAAAAGCGTTCAGAGGGTTGTTGACGATATAGAGAGGGAGACCGAAGGGAATGACGGTATGGTGCTCCAGCTTGCCCTCAGCTACAGCGGGCGGGAGGAGCTTGTGGGAGCCGCGAGAGCGCTTGCGGAAGAGGTTGCAAGGGGGGTGTTGAGGAGTGATGATATCAATGAGGAGACCTTTGCGGGACGGCTCTATACGGCCGGTATCCCCGATCCGGACCTCCTCATCAGGACGAGCGGAGAGATGAGGGTGAGCAACTTTCTCCTCTGGCAGCTCGCCTATACGGAGATATATGTGACCGATGTCCTCTGGCCCGACTTTACGAGAGAGGATATGATAGAGGCCCTCGTTAACTTCCAGAAGCGGGAGCGTAGATTTGGTCTAACAGGCGGGCATCGGGTGGTTGGGCACCTCAGCTGACCTGTTGGAGACATTTGGAGGAAGAGTCTGAAGAGGGTTCTAACCAGTATTGTCGCTGTTCCGGTTCTTCTCGCTGTTCTCCTCTATGCATCCTCCGCCTGGTTTCTTGCGATAATTCTCTTTGTCACTATTGCCGCCCTCTGGGAATGCAATACCCTCACAATGGCCGGTGATGACCGGGCGGGCATGGTCGTGGCGGTTGTGGTCGGGAGCGCCTTGCCGCTTGCTGTTTACTGGAGGGGGATGGATGTTCTGCCGCTGTTTTTTGTTGTCTCTCTCTTCCTTCTCTTTCTTTATCACCTCGTAGGTCGCAGGGACATCTCGTCAACTGTTCGCTATCTTGGCGCGGGGAGCTTCGGCCTCTTCTATATCCCCCTTCTCCTCTCTTTTATGGTCCTCTTGAGGGGGGCGGAGGGAGGCCGGTGGTGGATACTCTTCCTCTTCGCGGTGATATGGGGTAACGACACCTTCGCCTACTATGTAGGCCGGAGTCTGGGAAGACACCGGCTCTCAAAGGTTGTCAGCCCGAAGAAGACGATTGAGGGGGCGCTGGGCGGTCTGGTGGGGGGAGTCGGGGTTTCAATTGCCTTCCACTACTCAATTTTTAATGACAGGAGTGTCGTGGAGCTCGGCATACTTGCCTTTCTCTTGAGCCTGGTCGGTCAGACGGGGGATCTCTTCGAGTCGATGATAAAGAGGAGTGCGGGGGCGAAGGACTCAGGTTTTATCGTGCCCGGTCATGGAGGCATCCTGGACAGGATAGACAGTATACTCTTTTCTCTCCCCCTCCTCTATTACTATGTGAGTTGCCGGGGAGGTCCATGGCACTGGTGAAGAGGCTTTCAATTCTCGGCTCCACCGGCTCTATCGGTCGGAACACCCTCGAACTGGTCAGGCTGCATCCGGAGAGGTTTGAGGTAGCCGCCCTTGCCGCGGGAACCAATATCGACCTCCTCAGGCGTCAGGTGGAGGAGTTCAGGCCGAAGACCGTCTCCGTTCAGGGGGAGGAGGAGAGGAAGAGGCTGCAGAATGATATCCCGGCGACTGTAGAGTGCCTCTCCGGTGAGGAGGGGGCGCGGGAGGTTGCGTCCTATGATGAGGCCGACATCGTTGTCTCGGCCATTGCCGGCGCCGCCGGCCTCAGGCCGACCCTCGCCGCGATAGAGGCCGGGAAAAAGGTGGCGCTGGCAAACAAGGAGACACTCGTCATGGCGGGAAGACTTGTCATGGATGAGGTGGGGAGGAACGGTTCGAGGCTCCTCCCCGTTGACAGTGAACACAGTGCCATCTTCCAATCCATGGAGGGACAGAGGGGGGAGGGTGTGAGGCGGTTGATACTCACCGCATCGGGCGGTCCCTTCCTGGATACGCCGATAGAGAGGGTGGAGCATGTCACCCCGGAGGAGGCCCTTGCCCATCCGAACTGGAGGATGGGCCGGAAGATATCGGTCGATTCGGCGACGCTGATGAACAAGGGGCTGGAGGTCATCGAGGGGAGGTGGCTCTTCGACATGGGTGCGGATCGCATCGATGTCGTCATACACCCCCAGAGTATCGTCCACTCCATGGTCGAGTATAT
>JBHHXU010000132.1:0-5280 GCA_046757185.1 Thermodesulfobacteriota bacterium | reverse complement strand
CGGCGGCCGCGACGCGCGCCTCCGCCTCGGCTCTGCTCCGTGGATCGAGGACCCGCGACCGCCGCGGCTCAAGCTCTACCAGGATCTGCCCCTTCGACACCGGGTCGCCCACGTTGAGCTCGATACGGCGCGAGAACCCCGTCACCGGCGCCGATACGATGAAACGGTCGATGACCCGTGTCCTTCCCTCTTCCTCAACCGTTACCCTCAGCGCTCCGTAAGCAACCGGCGCCGAGTCAACGAGAACCGGTTGAGCCACGAAGCCGTAGACAATGGCTATAACAACCGCCGCCGCTATGGCAGCAATGATGATTTTTCTATGTAACAGCACTGATCATCACTCCTTTGTTTTCAGGACCGCAATGAGATCCAGTCTGTCGAGCTTTCGCCGGACAATCAGCCCGGAGATACCGGCCGAGACGATGACGACGGCGGCGGCAAAGGCGTAGGTGCTCTTTTCCACTACAAGAGGGATGCGGATGATGTCCGTCTGCACCCCCTCAATCATCACGGCACAGAGCCCCCGTCCGATGAGAAAACCGAGCGGTATGGCCACGATCGTCAGGAGGGCAAGCTCTCCGAGTAGGATATAGGAAATCTCTCCGCGAGTAAAGCCCAACACCCTGAGGCTCGCCAGCTCCCTGCTCCTCTCCGAAAGGGCGATGCGCGCGCTGTTATAGACGACACCGAAAGCAATGATAGCGGCAAGAAGGGTGTTGAAAAAGGTAAAGGTGAGTATCTGCCTGTCCATGGTGTATTGAATATTCTTTACCATATCCTCGTGGGCGACGACACCCGCAACCCGCGGCATCTCCTTGAGCTCCCCGTAGAGCTCATCCCGGTAGTGTGAGTCGATGGCGAGGTTGACACCGGAAATTGCCTTACCCTCCTTCATGATGCGGTTGAGGTTATCGAGCCCCATATACCCCGAGACGCCGGTGTACTCCTTCACGAGACCAACCAGGGGAACCTGAAGGACGGGACGGCTCCCCTCGAGGACCTCGACAGTCAGCATGTCACCCGGCTCTGCACCGAGCAGCATACCGAGATAGTCGGTGAGGACGACACCCGAGGGGGGCGGCTCCATCGGCTCAAGCTCCCAGTCGAGGAGGAGGTGAAGGTCTGCCCCCGGTTCAAAGGCCTGAATCGCCGTACGGTACTCCCGGTGCCGGTACCTGAACCGGACCAGAACCGCCCTGAAGGGCTCGCCATACTCCACCCCCCGGAGGGCCTGAAGCTCGTAAAGTGCCCTCTTCGACGTCGGCTCGTTGAAGGTAACGGCAAGATCCTCCCGCTCGGCGAGGCCGTAGTGTACATAGAGCATATGGTCGATGGCATCACTGAAAAAGCTCCCCGTCATCATGATGGCGCAGGCAAAGGCGATGCCGATAACGGAGAGAAGCGATTTTATCGAACGCCGCTCCAAATGGCGCATGATCATCCGGGTAGGCTGGCCGAAGAGACGTTTCAGCCCCATCCGCTCAATGACCGTCTCCCGATAGGTGAGGGGCGGCTCGGGGCGCATTGCCACCGCCGGTGGGAGAAGGGCGGCCCTCCGAATGGCAAGGGCCGTTCCCAGTCCGGCGGCGGCAAGACTCACGAGAACGGCGGTAACGGCAACGACAGGGCGGATCTCATAGTGGAGGAAGGGGAAATGGTAGAATTCCATATATATCTCGCTCAATTCCCTTCCGAGCCACGCCCCTGTCACGAAGCCGCCCAACGATCCCACCACCACTATCATGAGGACGAGCTTCAGATAGTGGACTGCGACGTCGAGATTGGTGTAACCGAAAGCCTTGAGGATGGCGACCTCCTCGCGCTGCAGCGTGATGAGCCTGTCGACGACGACGTTGAGGAGGAAGGCGGCGACCCCGAGAAAGATGACGGGGAAAAGGGTGGCCATCCTGCCGAGCTGCTGAAGCTCCATGGAGAGGAAGCGATGAGATTTTTGGTCTTTGCGGCCATAAGCGCCGAGTCCGCCGTAGGGGGTGAGGAGTGTATCGAGATGATCGATGACGTCTCCCTCATGGACCTCCTCGCTTATGGTCATGACGAGGTCATTGAAGGCGCCCTCCATACTATAGGCCCTCGCGAGGGGGGTACGCCCCATCCAGAAGATGCCGTATCTCTTAAAATCGGGTACCAGGGCGCCTGGCATGATCTGGAGGATGTATTCAGGGGAGAGGGCGATACCCACTACGGTGAGGCCCCTGCGCCGTCCGTTAATGGTTACCCGTATTTCATCACCGGTCGACAGGCCGTGGGCCCGCGCGAATGCCTCGCTTATGACAACCTCGTTGTCCCTGCCGGCCTCGACGAGACGCCCCTTACGGAGATAGAGGCGGTTCAATACCGGCTCACCACCATCGGGGAGGGAGACAAGCTGTCCCGTCACAGGATCGGGGAAGCCTTCGATGTCGATGCTCACCACGGCTTTGACACGTGTCTCGACCCTCTCCACCCCCGGTATCTCGCCGATGCGCCGGGCGAGGCTCTCCGGCGCCCGCTTGAGGGAGGCGAAGAGCTCGGCAAAACGGTGCTCCCTATAATAAACTGCGCGGGTTTGCCTCAGGGAGTCGAGGGTGCTGAGGGACATAATGTAGGTGGCAACACCGCTCGTGATGACGAGGGCGATGGCGAGGGCCTGCCCCTTCATACCCCAGAGATTACGGAGGAGCTTTCGGTCGAGTGACTTCATGACTCTACCAGTGCAGTTCCCGTGGCGGCTTCTTTTCCTTATTGCAGTACATCCGTGCGATGAGACCGTCGCTCAGGTGTATCACACGGTCGGCCATGTCGGCGATTTCCGCGTTGTGGGTAATCACGACCGTTGTGGTGCCGAGCTCCCGGTTGACCCGCTCAAGGGCCTCGAGGACAACGATGCCGGTGGTGGAATCGAGGGCGCCCGTCGGCTCGTCGCAGAGGAGGACGACGGGGTTCTTGGCAATTGCCCGTGCGATGGCGACACGCTGCTGCTCACCCCCCGACAATTGAGCGGGGAAGTGGTCGAGGCGTTCTCCGAGACCGACGACGGTGAGGGCGTCCTCGGGTTTCATCGGCGCAGCAACAATCTCTGTTACAGCCGCAACGTTCTCCCGAGCGGTGAGACTCGGTATGAGGTTATAGAACTGGAAGACAAAACCGACATGAAGGCGTCGGAAATCGGTGAGTTCACGGTCGGTCGCCTTCGTGAGGTCCTTTCCGTGGTAGGTGATGTGACCGGACGAGACCGTATCGAGGCCGCCGAGGATATTGAGGAGGGTAGACTTGCCGCTTCCCGAAGGGCCGAGGAGGACAGCCAGCTCACCCTCGTAGAGGTCGATATCCACCCCGCGAAGAGCATGGACCTGCACCTCCCCCATGTCGTACACCTTGGTCAGTCCACGGGCCTCAAAGACCTTCACCCCCTGCCCCTTCGATGTGGTCGCTCCCTCCGTTGTAGACATCTCTCTGTTTCTGCCTCGACCGTCCCCCGATTCTCCGCCACCATGACGATACCATGTTGTCTCACATCACTTACACCCCGATACGGTAGAAGCGGGCAAGCTCGGCTGCAAAGATAACGACAGCGGTGAAGATCCCGACGTTTCGAAGATAGAGTTTCGGCAGCTCCGCCTGGAACTCCTTCCGGAACTCCTCCAGCTTCACCGCTCGCAACTTGTCTCTCATGGGTTCCTTTTCGATTTTCGCGCGTTTGTCCCTGTAGACACGGATGAGATCAACCCCCTGTGTGGCGATCGTCAGGATAACCGCGAAGGCGATCCCCTTCGGTGTAAATTGAAAGAAGGTCGTTCCGAGCACGCCAATGAGAATATGCATAATAAAGTTCCAGATCATAATCTTCCCTCTCCTCCTTTATTCCACATTTACAGAAAAATCGCCTCTCAGCCTTGCACCCTATACGGTATCGGATCCTCAACACAAGCCCCCCGGAACCCCTTGAGCCTCAGGAGGCACGAGTCGCAGACACCGCAGGCGGTATCCTCCTCCTTATAGCACGACCAGGTGAGGTGGAGCGGGGCCTCAAGTTCCACGCCTTGCCTCACGATGGCGTCCTTTCTCATATGGATGAGGGGCGTAACGACCTCTATCTCCGTCTCGGGTCTTGTCCCTTCATCGATTGCCCTCCTGAAGGCCCTGTAGAAGACCTCCCTGCAATCGGGATAGCCCGAGCTGTCCTCCTCTACCGCCCCGATGAATATCTGCCGCGCGCCGATGACCTCGGCCCACGATACGGCAACCGACAGGAGGTGTGCGTTCCTGAAGGGGACGTAGGTCGGTGGGATGGCAGTGTCCCGAACGTCGTGTTGCGATGTGTGTGTCGGAACCTCTATCCCCTCATCGGTCAGGGCAGAGCCGCCGATGGCCTTGAGATAGCCGAGGTCTACTACAAGCCTTCTCTCGACGCCGTAAAAATCGGCTATCTCATTGAAGGCCCTCAGTTCCCTCGCCTCTGTCTTCTGACCGTAGTTTACATGGAGGAAGGCGGGAACTGTTTCGGTGGCGGCGATGGCGGCGGTGACACAGCTATCCATCCCACCGCTCACAAGGACTACGGCAAGGGGCTTTTTCATGGCCCCATTAAAGCACAGCTCCTTTCCGGGGCTCAACCTAAAATAACGGCAAGGAGCCGGAAAATACTCTTTTCAATGGGCTTAGATGTATCCACCGTCAGATGGGGTTCATCGATCTCCTCGTAGGTACCCTTCTGTCTCTCGAATATCTCCCACCTCCCATCGGAAACCGCCGCCTTCTCCCTGAGCCTCTTCTCCAGACGCCTTTTAATAACGTCATCACGGGCTGTACACTCTACAAAATGGATATTCGCACCTGTCTCCTTCGCCACCTTAACAACGGCTCTCCTGTGGGCTGCACGGGAGAAGGTCGCATCGAGGATGATGGAGCGACCCTCCTTCAGACTCGATTCCCCCCTCCCGATGAGCTCACGGTAGGTCTTCTCCGTAAATGCCCCCGCATAAATCCCCTCGTTAAACCCATCGAGTCTCTGCTCCTCCGGAGGGATGCCCGCCAGGGCCTTCCTGATACGATCGGAGGAAAGGGGCTCAATTCCCAGTCTCTCCGCCAGGACAGTGGCTACCGTCGTCTTCCCCGTCCCGCTGAAGCCGCACACAACAACCACCGTCGGTCTGAAGCCGCCCGTTGCGTAGAGGTCGGCGAGATGGAAGTACCGCATCCCGTGGAGCCTCGAAACCTCCTTCTCCTCGTCCGGGACCTCCTCCTCGTCGAGCTTAAAACTCTCCACCTTACCTCTCACAT
>JBHHXU010000131.1:0-5287 GCA_046757185.1 Thermodesulfobacteriota bacterium | reverse complement strand
CCTATGCCTATGGTAGCGAAAGAGGCATTCCGGCTGATCGCCAAAAGGTTTCACGGCTTTGAGGAGCGGCCCCATCAAATCGAGATGGCGGACGCCGTCGAGGAGGCTGTTGCCGACGGCAGTCACACTGTTGTAGAGGCAGGTACGGGCATCGGCAAGAGCATGGCTTACCTCGTACCCTTTATAGAGTGGGCCGGACCCGGGAAGAGGGTCGTTGTATCGACCTACACGAAGGCGCTCCAGAGACAGCTCGTGGAAAAGGATATCCCCTTCGTGATCGACGCACTCGGCGCCGACATCCGCTACGCCCTCTGTGTGGGGGGAGAAAACTACCTCTGCCTGAGGAGGCTCAATCAGGTGCGTCACCTCGGCCTCTTCGAGCAGGGGGAGATGAGAGGGATCGAGGAGCTGCTCGTCTGGCAGTTTACCACTGAGAGCGGACTGCGATCCGACCTTCCATTGGAGCCCTCCCCCCGCCTCTGGCAGAAGGTGAGAAGAGAGGGCGACCTCTGTCTCGGGAAGAGGTGTGCCTACTATGAGAGGTGCTTCTACCAGAAGGCGCGGAGGTATGAGAAGGGGGCGCAGATACTCGTCACCAACCACCACCTCTTCTTCGCCCACATCGCGTCGGGGGGGCATATCCTCCCCTCATTCGACGCCGTCGTCTTTGACGAGGCCCACGAACTCGAAGAGGTGGCCTCCACCTATCTCGGCCTGGAGATATCCAACTACCGGCTCAGGTATCTTCTCGACGCCATCATCTCTCCCGCCCAGAGGGGGCTCCTCGCGCGGCTCGGCAGCGTGAGAGAGGAGGACCTCCTCATCATCGATTCGGTAGTGCAACAGGCCCGGCAGGCAGGAGAGGAGTTCTTTTCACGCCTGTCCGAGGGATTTAATAGATCTCCCCTCCGGATAAGAAAGCCCGGCTTTGTGGAAAATACCCTCGCCCGGCCCCTCGTACAGCTTGCCTCCCTCATGGAGGAGCTCCATGAGAGGGTTGATAACGACGAAGACGCCCTCGAGGTCAAGGCCCTTGCGGACCGGTGCCTCCTCTTCATCAATGAGCTCAACTGCATCGTGACGCACGGCCTGGACGACCACGTCTACTGGGCGGAAAGGGGCGATAGGAGGGTGAAGCTGGTTGCCACCCCCCTTGACATATCGTCCGTCATGCAGGCACAGGTCTTCGATGCCTTCCATCCCGTCATCATGACCTCAGCCACCCTCACAACAAACAACAGCTTCGACTTCTTCATGGAGCGGGTCGGACTCAAAGGGTGCCGACGCCTCGCCATCGACTCCCCCTTCAACTACGAGGAGAATGTCCTCCTCTATCTCCCCCGCGGCATAGCAGAGCCTTCCTGGAGGAATAACAAGAAACCTCGCGACTACGAGGGGGACGTCATCGGCACTGTCAAGGACCTCCTCACGGTGACGGGGGGAAGGACCCTGCTCCTCTTTACCAGTCACCATTTTCTCGGGAAAGTACACGAAGCGCTGAAATCGTTCCACGGCATTACCACCTTAAGACAGGGAGAGAGGGACAGCTATACGCTCATCAGCGGATTCAGGGAGACAAACAACTCGGTTCTCCTCGGCGCCACTACCTTCTGGCAGGGGGTTGATATACCCGGCAGGGACCTTGAGTGCGTTGTCATTACGAAGCTCCCCTTCCAGAGTCCCGATGACCCCGTCGTCGAGGCGAGGATAGAACGGCTCCTGGAGGAGGGGAAAGAGCCGTTCAACCACTACCAGATCCCCAATGCCGTACTCCTCTTCAGACAGGGGTTCGGCCGATTGATAAGGAGGCAGAGCGACCGGGGGGTCGTTGCCATCCTCGATCCCAGGGTAAAAACTCGGCCCTACGGTTCACGCTTTCTCAACTCCATCCCCCGGTGCAGGAGCACCGAATCGCTCGATGATGTGCGTGACTTCCTCTCCGGTGTCGCGGCAAAAGTCGATTGACCTTGTCCGACGGGGATGAATCTGTTATATTTTCCAACGACACATGCAATGAAAAGTGGAATTGAATAGAAGAGGATAGCAATGGACAGGGAGAGGATCATACATGATGTGAGGGCCTATCTCACCAACGAGCTCCATATCGACCTTAAATCGACCCCGATCAAGGTTGCTCTTGAAGAGAATGCCATTGTCATGGAGGGGGAGGTGGAAAACATCTCATTGAAGAAGAGGACTGTCCTTGCTGCCATGGCGGAACCGGGCATAACCGGTGTTATCGATCGGCTGATGGTACGGCCTTCCAGGACAATGACCGACAAGGAGATTGCCGATCACCTCAACGATGCCCTCTCTGAGGAGAGTGCCATAGACTGCTCGGCGATAACCGTCGAGGTGAATGACGGCATTATCGACCTGGAGGGTGTCGTCCCCTCACTCACCCACAAGCGTCTTACCGGTGTGCTGGCGTGGTGGATCCCCGGCAGTCGCGACGTGATTAACAGCCTTGACGTTCAGCCGCCCGAAGAGGATACCGATGACGAGGTAACCGACGCGGTAAGGACAGCCCTCGAAAAGGACAGGCTCGTTGACGCGAGCGCCATCCGTGTGGCAACGAAGGAGTATCTGGTTACCCTCTCCGGTACGGCCAGGGACGATATCGCAAGGGAGGCGGCTGAGAACGACGCCTGGTATGTCTGGGGGGTAAACACGGTTATCAATGAGATAGAGGTTATACGATAGGATAATTGTCATTCACCGTACAGTCTCCGGTAGGCATCGTAATAGCCCAGCACCTTCTTGACATAGTTTCTCGTCTCCCTGAAGGGGATGTCCTCTATAAACTCGTCCATATCGCCCCCCTGCCGCCCCTCTAACCAGCTGCTCACCCTTCCAGGACCGGCGTTGTAGGCGGCAAGGGCATACGGTACACTGCCGTCAAACCTTTCCAGGAGCCGCCTGAGATACCAGGCGCCGAAATGGATATTGGTCTCCGGATGGAAGAGATTGTGTCGGTTCAAGCCGTTAAGCTCCCCCATCCCGTCTGCGATATACTCGCCCGTTGCAGGCATTATCTGCATGAGTCCCATCGCCCCTGCCCGTGAGAACGATTCGGGATCAAAGCCACTCTCCTGCATGATCACCGCATAGATGAGAAGTGGATCAACCCCATACTCTGACGCGGAAATGTCAACCGTCTCCGCATAGCCGAGGGGGAGGAGAAGTCGCGCGAGAGCGCTGTAAACATTTTCCACTTGTCCCGCGGCGAGGGAGATGGACTTCGCCAACTCTCCTGCCGCCCCATAAAGTATGCTTGCCTCACGGGGGCTCTTCCACGGATCGGCTCTCTTCAACTCCAGGAGGGCCAACTCCTCGAGGCCGACCGCGAGGAGGAGCCTCACCCTGTCAAATGCTGTATTACTCTCCCCTTCCGGGGATTGCCCCTCTTCTATCTCCCCCTTCGTGAGTGTCTTCGCCCTCCCATCCAGCCCCATAGAGCCGTGAAGGATATCCCTCGCCCGATAGGCGTAGTAATTGATGCTCCCCCCTGCCAGCTGATTAAGGGAGGTCGACGCCTCATCGTTTCTACCGAGTCTCTGTGCCGCCTTCGCCCTCCAGTAGAGGGCCCTCTCTCTTGACGACTTATAGTTTTCAAGGAGGGCCAGGTAACCGATGCTCCTCTCCAGGTCCCCTCTCCGGTAGAAGCGCCACGAGAGCCTCCACGCCGCGCGTTCAGCATGAGCGGTATCGGGATATCTCTCCAACACCTCCTCTAGATGTGGCAATCCCCCATCGGGATCCCCCTCCCCCTCATCAAGGTCTGCAAGCCTCATGAGGAGAACGGGTGTAGTGTCACTCTCCGGATAGAGGTCAAGGAAGGTTTCTATGGCGCCCCTTGCCTCAGCGACATCACCCAACCGCAGATAGCAGCGAACCGCGCCGTAGAGGGCCTTCTCCATGAGCTCCGTCGCTCCGCCCCGGCTTCCCTCGGCAAAGAGCCCCAGGAAGAGGGAGAGCGCCGTCTCGTAATCCCCCTTGCCGTAGAACGCCCGTGCAAGGAGGAGGGTAAGGTGCGGATACCGCACCCCCTCCTCCTCATTGACCTCAAGAAATGGTGTAATCTCCCCTATGACCTCCTCATACCGGCGCGCCCCGTAGAGACGCCTCCCCCTTGTCTGAAGTTCATCCGGTGTAAGGGGTCTGCTCATGAGGCGCCCGTCCATCTCCCCGCTCTTCTCGACAATCTCCCCGTAGAGCGTCTGGGGGAAGGCAACGAAGAGTTCCTTCACAAAGGTCCCCGCCTCATCACGGCGTCCGGCTCTCTCAAGCGCCAGGGAGACCTTATAGATGATTCTCGGAAGCCCCTTGCCCCTTTGCAGCAGAGGCGTCCTGTAGTAGCCAAGGGCGTCGTCGTAACGTCCCAGCACAAGACTAACATCCCCCGCCCTCTCATGTGCAGGGCGCTGCCAGATGCTGTCCGGGTAATTTTTTATTATCTCCTCAAAGGTGCGAAGGGCCTCATCGTACCTCCCCATCCTTACATACGTCTCGGCCAGGAAGTAGAGGCCGTAATCAGCAACGACGGCATCCCCCCTTGCAAGGGGCTCCAGATAGGCAACCGCGTCAGTGAGCAGACCGCCCCTGTAAGCGTGGACACCGGCGGAGAGCCGCCAGGCAGACGCCTCATCACTGGTAGCGTGAGCGGTCTGAGGAGAGAAGGGGAAGAGGAAGAGAAGGAGCGGCAACCAGATGAACATAGGCCGCATCAAACAACGTGCGGCGTCTCCCATCACCCCTCCGCCTGTGGAGGGAAACGCACGATTACGGGAGAGTCTTCCGATATAACATCCGGCAACTGGAGCAACGCGTAACATGATATGCACAATCTTCAGGTGACCGGCCCTGAGTAATGATTAAGAAGGTTCGTTCAAAGGTTTCCACGGCATCACCAAGAAACAGATCAAAGCTATTATGTCACACCGAGGAAAAAATATCTAACCCGGCGGGCATACGAATCTGCAAAAAAGCGCGTGGGGCTGTGCAGGTCTGTATCCAAATGATGAGTGATTTTAATCAGGCCGCAGATTGCCGCGGATTTTCTGGATTTGCAACATGCCGGGTGGCAATTGAGTATGGCGTGAGATTTCCTAAGCTCTGTGCTTTGGGAGAAAATAGGCAAGTACCTTGCAAGTGAAAAACGGTCGCTGAGACTAGTTTCCCTAAAGTCGTTTTTCCAGCTTTTGCCGACACATTAAAAGGTCGCTGTCCCTAATTAAATGCTAATTAACTCTAATTAAATCAATAGGGTTATCCGCTTGACTAAAAA
>JBHHXU010000130.1:0-5306 GCA_046757185.1 Thermodesulfobacteriota bacterium | reverse complement strand
AAGACGAGTAGACGTTTGCTTTCTCCTTGAAGCTTGTGCTGTAAAATGGTATAAAAAACGATTCTATGGAAAAACACATCAAGCGGTTTGTCACCTATCTCTCGGTTGAGAGAAACGTTTCGAGTCACACCCTGGAAAGCTACATGAGGGATCTGAGGCAGTTCTGCTCCTTTCTCAGAGAAAGCGGGTATGCTCTGAGGGGCGGCGGGATAGAAGTAACCATGATTGAGGATGGCCACATAAAGGCATTCCTCGGCACCCTCTACAGGAGGTGCAGGAAGGTAACGATTGCGAGAAAAATATCTTCACTCAAGGGTTTCTTCCGGTATCTTGAGAAGCAGGGGGACATTGCCGCAAGTCCCGCTGAATTCATTTCGACCCCAAGGGTGGAGAGGTACCTCCCCACCGTCCTGACTGTTGAAGAGACGACGGGGCTCATTGAAGCGACTGCAGGGGGGGATGTTGACGCACTGAGGGAGAGGGCGATAATTGAGATCCTCTACTCATCAGGTCTGAGGGTGAGCGAGCTCGTTGGTCTTGACAGGGGGGATGTCGATAGGTCGCTGGGGGTTGTAAGGGTCCTGGGGAAGGGGGGGAAGGAGCGGTTGGTCCCGGTAGGTAAGACGGCGTTGGATGCGTTAAGGAGATATCTCGAAAAGAGAGACGATGCCGCAACGGACATGAAGGCCCCCCTCTTCCTCACGAAGCGGGGGAAGAGGATATACCCGAGGGCTGTTCAGAGGGTCGTCCGGCGCTCTGCCGCAGTGAGCGGTATTGCGAAGAGACCGAGTCCCCACTCGTTGCGCCATTCCTTTGCGACCCACCTCCTTGACGCCGGAGTTGACCTGCGGGCCATACAGGAGATGCTGGGTCATGCGAGTGTATCGACGACGCAGCGGTATACAAAGGTGGGGATTGACAGCCTCATGAAGGTCTACGATACCACCCACCCCCGTGCCAGAAGGGGTAAAGAGGGAGAGTAGCATATTTGTGTCCATGCGGAAACTCTAACGGATACTTAAAGTGGTTTTCAATTCAGGAAGTAGCAATTTTCTGCAAGGTCAAGGAAATCAAGGAGTTGTGAGGAGGCGTACTACATGTACGTCGCACAAGCAAGCCCGATGATTGAAGCAGAGATTGTGCAAAAGGGCAATTCCAGGATGAAAACAAATCAGCGGAATGGAGGAGTATGTTTAAAGGGACAACTATTATAGCTGTAAGGAGAGACGGTAGGGTTGCCATTGCCGGTGACGGCCAGGTGACCCTCGGTAACACCGTCATGAAGAGAGGGGCGGTGAAGATACGACTGATGAGCGAGGGGAAGGTGCTCGCCGGCTTTGCCGGTTCGACCGCCGATGCCCTGACCCTCTTTGACAAGTTTGAGGCAAAGCTCGAACAGTACAGGGGGAATATCACCCGCGCTGCCATAGAGCTGGGAAAGGATTGGCGCACCGACAAGATACTGAGGAGGCTTGAGGCGCTCCTGGTGGTGGCCGACAAAGACCACTCTCTCCTCATCTCAGGGAGCGGCGACGTCGTGGAGCCGGAGGACGGGATTGCCGCAATCGGTTCGGGTGGCCCCTTTGCACAGGCGGCGGCCAAGGCTCTGATGAGCCACTCCGAACTATCTGCACGGGAGATTGCTATCGAGGCGATGAAGACCGCGGCAGAGATATGTATCTATACAAATGACAGGATAGCTGTCGAGGAGTTGTAGACGGCAGACTGAACTTTTATAAGGGTGGAGGATTGGATGAAGACTTTTACACCGAGAGAGATTGTAGCAGAGCTTGATAAATACATTATAGGGCAGAGTGAGGCGAAGAGGGCCGTGGCGATAGCCCTCAGGAACCGGTGGAGGCGCCAGCAGGTGGCCCCTGAGCTGAGGGATGAGATCGCCCCGAAGAATATCATCATGATAGGGCCCACGGGGGTGGGAAAAACGGAGATATCGAGGAGGCTGGCAAAGCTTGCCCAGGCCCCCTTCCTCAAGGTGGAGGCGAGTAAGTTTACCGAGGTCGGCTATGTGGGGAGAGACGTGGAGAGCATCATCCGGGACCTGACCGAGCTCTCCATCAAGATGGTCAAGGACGAGAAGAGGGTGACCGTCCAGGACAGAGCGAAGGAACTTGCCGAGGAGCGGCTTCTCGATGCCCTCCTTCCGCCCGTTTCGCCACCAGGTCCCGCAGCGGCCCCAACGGAGCCGGCGGGAGCCCCTGAGGGGACGGTTATCGAAGCCGGCAAGACGGAGGCTCTCCACGGCTCGACCCGTGAGAAGCTGAGGAAACTCTACCGTGAGGGGAAGCTCGATGAGAAGTTCGTCGAGATAGAGACGGTTGAGCAGAAGACACCGGTGGTTGAGATCTTCTCCGCCTCGGGGATGGAGGAGATGGACATGAACATCAAGGACATGTTCAGCAACATCTTCCCGAAGAAGAAGAAGAGGAGGTCCGTCAAGGTTCCCGAAGCCTTCACTATCTTCTGCCAGGATGAGGTGCAGAAGCTGATTGATATGGACAGCATGATCAAGGAGGCGATAGAGCGGGTAGAACAGTCAGGCATCGTTTTTATCGATGAGATCGATAAGATAGCGGGGAGGCAGGCGGGGCAGGGGCCGGATGTCTCCAGGGAGGGGGTTCAGCGGGACCTCCTCCCCATCGTTGAGGGTTCGACGATTAACACGAAGTACGGAATGGTGAAGACCGACCATATCCTCTTTGTCGCCTCCGGCGCCTTTCACGTGGCGAAGCCGTCCGATTTGATACCGGAGTTCCAGGGGAGGTTTCCCATCAGGGTGGAGCTTAAGTCACTCGGCAAGGAGGATTTCATCAGGATCCTGACCGAGCCCGAGAGTGCCCTGACAAAACAGTATTCGGCCCTTATTGAAACAGAGGGGATGAGACTCACCTATAAGGAGGATGCCATATCTGAGATCGCCGATATGGCGTCAATCGTGAACGACAGGATGGAGAATATCGGGGCGAGGAGGCTTCATACCATCATGGAGCGGGTTCTGGACGAGATCTCCTTCAATGCTCCCGATATGGAGTGCGGCGAGATGATTATCGATGCACAGTACGTAAAGGAGAGGCTCGTCGATATCGTTAAGGATGAGGATATGAGCCGTTACATTCTCTAAGAACAATGCAACCCTCCGGAACTGCCAGAATACTTCGGTAGATTATCATGCAGAAATATATTGAAAAGGTAAAGACGCTCCACGAGTCGCTCCCCTATATCCGACGATTTTATAACAAGACCATCGTTATCAAGTACGGCGGGAGCGCCATGGTCGATGAAAAGCTCAAGAGGAGCTTCGCCATGGATGTGGTCCTGATGAAGTATGTCGGCCTCAATCCGGTCATCGTCCACGGCGGCGGTCCCCAGATAGGGGACCTCCTCGAGAAGCTCGGCAAGGAGTCGAGGTTCGTGAGCGGTATCAGGGTGACCGATAAGGATACAATGGATGTGGTGGAAATGGTCCTCGTCGGCAAGGTCAACAAGGAGATTGTCAGCCTCATCAACCAGTGCGGCGGAAGGGCGGTCGGCCTGAGCGGCAAGGACGGTGGACTCATTACGGGGAGGAAGCTCAGGGTAAAAGGGGAGTGCCTCGGTATGGCGGGGCGGGTTGAGAGTATCAACCCCGCGATTATTGAGGGGCTCGAGAGGGATAAGTTTATACCCGTCATCGCCCCCGTCGGTGTCGGCCACGACGGCACGAGTTACAACATCAACGCCGATCTGGTCGCAGGTGAGATTGCAGTAGCGCTGAACGCGATCAAGCTCATTCTCCTGACAGACATCGCCGGTGTCCTCGACAAGAGGGGAAGACTCATATCAGCCATGAATATGACTCAGGCGAGAAGGGTTATACGGGACGGGACCGCCTCCGGGGGGATGATGCCGAAACTCAACTGCTGCCTCGATGCGCTCAAACGGGGCGTTTCGAAGGCACACATCATCGACGGACGGGTGGAGCATGCCGTCCTCCTCGAGGTCTTCACCGACGCCGGTATCGGTACGGAGATAACCAGGGCCGGGGGAAGGAGTAAAGAGGGGTAGAATGACGGGGGAGATGGACACAACGGGAATGACCGTCACGGATGCGCTGGGATGGGCCGGGGCCTGTTTCGGAAGGGCGGAGCTTGCAGAGCCTGACAGGGAGGCCGGGCACCTCCTTGCGGCCCTGCTGGGTTGCACGAAGGGGGAGCTCTATCTCGGTCGCACGCAGATGATGTCTGAAGGGGATGTCCGTGCATATAGAAGGGCGGTTGAAAGGAGGGTGAGTGGGGAACCTTCCCAGTACATTGCCGGGGAGCAGGAGTTTCGGGGGCTGAGTTTTAAGGTAAACCGTGACGTCCTGATCCCGAGGCCGGAGACGGAGCTTCTTGTCGAGGAGGCTCTCGACATCCTCAGAAACAGCGGAAAAAGGGACGTTGGCGGGGAGTATGGCGATACACCCATCGTCATTGACCTCTGCACGGGGAGTGGATGCATCGCCGTTGCCATGACACATGAGATGGCGCAGCTACGGTGCGTCGCCACCGACCTGTCGAAACCGGCCCTTCGCATAGCACGGGAGAATGCCGTGAGGAGCGGTGTCCAGGGGAGGATAGAATTCCTGGAGGGGGACCTCTTCGACCCGCTGGAAGGAGAGGCTCTCGGTGGGAGAGTGGATATGATAGTTTCAAACCCCCCCTACGTTCCGAAGGGCGAGATAGCCACGCTCCAGACCGAGGTGAGATGCTTTGAGCCTGTTGCCGCCCTCGACGGCGGGGAGGACGGCCTCGACTTTATCAGAAGGATTGTCAGTGGAGCGCCTCACTATCTCACGGGGGAGGGCGCTCTCGTCATGGAGATCGGGTACGGTCAGTCGGAGGGTGTGCAGGCCCTCTTTGAAGAGAGTGACTATTCTTGGACGGTTGAGGTGCGAAGAGATTATGCCGGTATTGAGAGGGTCGTGAAGGCACGGCTCTAACTGAAAGGGATGACAGTGTGACGAACAGTGAGATCATCGAGCTGACCACTGGCCATGTCGCCAATACCTACCGTCGCTTTCCGATAGCCATTGTCAGGGGGGAGGGGACGCGAGTTTGGGACGCGGACGGAAAGGAGTACCTCGACTTTGTTGCCGGCCTCGCCGTCTGCAACCTCGGCCACTGCCACCCGAAGGTGGTCGAGGCGATCAGGGAACAGGCGGGGCGGCTCATCCATATCTCCAACCTCTACCACATCGCCCCTCAGGCAGAGCTTGCCCGGCTCCTCTGTGAACACTCCTTCGGGGACAAGGTCTTCTTCTCCAACTC
>JBHHXU010000129.1:0-5308 GCA_046757185.1 Thermodesulfobacteriota bacterium | reverse complement strand
GATCGCCAGGCTCTTTGAGACTGCAATGGAAGAGCGGACACCGGTCGTCATCTTCTCTTCTTCAGGAGGTGCACGGATGCAGGAGGGCATCCTCTCGCTCATGCAGATGGCCAAGACATCAACGGCGATCGCACGTTTCAAGGAGAGCGGTCTCCCCTACCTGTCGGTTCTCACCGACCCGACGACAGGCGGTGTAAGCGCCAGCTTTGCCATGCTGGGTGATATCATCATAGCTGAGCCGAGGGCCCTCATAGGCTTTGCAGGGAGGCGGGTCATTGAGCAGACAATAAGACAGAACCTTCCGGACAATTTCCAGAGATCCGAGTATCTCCTCGAACACGGGATGATAGATATGATTGTGGAGAGGAGGAACATGAAGGGGGTGTTGTCAAGGCTCCTTGCGCTCCTTGGCCGTAAAGAGGACGGTATGTTTTGTGGAGCACCCTCCTGACGCGATAGACCCCAGATGCCACTCAAGAAAGCTCACCTTCCAGGCAGCTCATATCAAAAGACAATTGATTATCTCTACGGCATGAAGAGGTTCGACGGGAGGATGGGCCTCACCGCTATCAAGGAGCTCCTATCTCATCTGGGAGAGCCACAGAGGGCCTTTCCTGTTGTCCATATCGGCGGCAGCAACGGCAAGGGTTCTACCTCCGTGATGGTGGCCTCTATGCTCAGGGAGGCGGGGTACAGGGTGGGGCTCTATACGTCGCCACACCTCGTGAGGTTCAACGAAAGGATACGGATAGGCAGGAGGGAGATACCGAACAGAAGGGTCGTAGAGCTTACTCGGAAGATAGCGTCGAGGATTGAGAGCGCTGGTGCCGGCAGGGTGCAGCCTACCTTCTTTGAATTTACCACCGCGCTGGCTTTCCTCTACTTCGCGGAGAGTGATATAGATATCGCCGTTATTGAGGTGGGGATGGGGGGAAGGCTTGACGCCACGAATGTAGTGGCGCCTCTCGTATCCGTCATCACAAATGTTTCGCGAGAGCATGAGGCGGTGCTCGGTAATGGCATAAGGGCCGTTGCACGTGAAAAGGCGGGGATAATCAGGATGGGCGTTCCCCTCGTAACTGCTTCAAAAGGGGTCGCTCTCAATGTGCTGAGGGAGATCTGTTTAAAGCGTGGCGCCTCTCTCTACAGTCACGGGAGGGATTTCGGCGTGCGGAGAAATGAAGGTGACTTTTCATTTGTCGGTACAACCTCTCACTATAGAGGGCTGAGGAGCGTTCTCGATGGGCAACACCAGCGTTTAAACGCCGCCTGTGCAATCATGGCGGTTGAGCTCTTGAGGGGGCGGGGGTTTCCTGTCGGTGAAAATGGTGTAAGGAGGGGGCTTGCATCGGCACGGTGGCCCGGCAGGATGGAGGTGGTGAGGAGGGCGCCGACCGTTGTTATCGACTGTGCCCACAACCCCGCAGGGGCGATGGTTCTGAGGAATGCCCTGGAGGAGTTTACCTATAGGCGGCTCTTGCTTGTCCTCGGGGTAATGGCGGATAAGGATATTGGGAGCATAACATCGAGGATTGTGCCCCTCGCGGATCGGATTATTGTAACGAGGGCGCAAACGGAGAGAGCTGCAACGGTTGACGCCCTCCGTGAGAAGGTCGCCCGCTACGGGAAGCCTGTTGAAGCGGTGGAAGATGTGGCACACGCGTGTGAAGCCGCGATGTCAAGGGCGAATGATGGCGATCTCATATGTATTGCCGGGTCAATTTTTATTGCCGGTGAGGCGAGAAGGTTCATGATGGGTGGTGAAGTGAGGGGAAGAAGTTGAAGATGGTGAATCATGCCTTGTCAAAGACACTTTTCGTTCTCTTTTTTTTTGGCCTCCTCCTTATCTTGTCGGTAGACGCCTTTTCCCGTGACGAGTTCTTCCAGGAAGACCAGCCGGTTGAGATCAGCGCCGATTCAATATTATACAACAAAGAGAATAATACCTTCTACGCCTCCGGGAACGTAACCGTTGTACAGGGGGGGGTATCCATTACCGCCGATACGATAGTCTTTGACAGGAAGATCGGCATTGTCACCGCCGAGGGACATATAGAGGGGAGAGATGAAGGGGGAAACCTCCTTAATGGTGATAGCCTCACCATTGATGTTAATGAGAACACCAGTGTCATCGTCAATGGGAAACTCTTCTTCAAGGGGGAGAATGTCCATCTCACTGGAGATGAGATGAGAAAGACCGGCAGAGAGACCTATGAGCTCGATAGAGGGACTTTCACAACCTGTGACTGCGATGAGGGGGAGAGGACGGCATGGAGCTTCTATTCAAAGAGTGCTGATGTAACGGTCGGGGAGTACATGAAGGCATGGCACAACTATTTCAACATAAAAGATGTTCCCGTCCTCTACTTCCCCTATCTTACCGCCCCGATAAAGAGGGAGAGGCAGACGGGCTTCCTGTCGCCCGAGGTTGGGTACTCCTCCCTCAAGGGCGCTAAGCTCGATAACGCCTTCTACTGGGCAATCTCCCGCAACACCGATGCCACCCTGTTCTTCGATGTTGAGACGCGGAGAGGCCTCGGGACCGGTCTGGAATACCGGTATATACGGCGGCGCGGGAGCGAAGGGGAGTTCACCTTCTACTACTTCAAGGAGAGGGATATTGCCAGGGTGAGGGGTTTCAGGGAGAAAAACGCAAACCTCTCCAGGCCTGAGACGGCGGAGGAGGGGAGGTGGCGCCTCAGGTACATTCACCGCGAGAAGGCGCACTTCGGTCTCATCTTCAAGGCGGATGTGAATATCGTGAGTGACGACGAGTATTTACTTGACTTCGGGGAGGGGGGAGAGCGGTCGCTGGAGAGTCTCGAGACCACCCTCTCTCTCAGCAGGAGCTGGAACGATTACAACCTTGTCGCGGAGTTCAGGATATTCGACAACCTCCTCGTTGGCGATGATAAGGCGACGTTGCAGAGGCTCCCCGAGGTTACCTTCACCCGCGCCAATCAGGGGCTCCTCGGTTCGCCCCTCTACCTCTCAATGGGATCGTCCTTTGTCAACTTTGAGCGGGAAGAGGGGGTTAAGGGGCAGAGGGTCGATATCCATCCGCGACTTTCGCTGCCGATGAATCCGGGGGGGTATGTGGAGATAACCCCCTCCGTTGCTCCGAGGGGGACCTTCTACTGGAGCAAGAGGCACACAGGGGGACGTCATCAGGACAGGTTTATCTATGACGCGAAGGTGGATATGACGACGACCTTTGTGAAGTTTGCCTCTTTCTCTCATGACGGGGATGGTCTCGAAAAGGTGCGCCATACCGTACGCCCACGTCTTACCTATACCTATATACCTGATGTCAGACAGGACGACCTCCCCTCCTTCGATTCTTCAGACCGGATTGGGAAGAAGAGCGAGGTTGCATACTCCATAAACTCGATCCTCACCGGCAGGTTTAAGGATGGCGGAGGGGCCGGCTACCGGGATTTTGTCTATCTCGACCTCAGTCAGAGCTACAGCATTATCGAAGCGACGAGGGAAATTACCATCCCCGATGACGAGAGACGCCCCTTTTCCGACCTCAAAGGCGAATTGATCATCGATCCCTTTGAGAAGGCTACATTTACCGCAAAGGGGAAATACGATGTCTACGACAAGAGGATGGAGGATTACGACGCATCAGTGGCGCTGAAGGACGGGAGGGGGGACAGGCTCGATGTGAGCTACCGCTTCATAAGGGACTCAAACGAGTTCCTCGATGTTTCCGCAGGGGTAAGGGCGGCACAATCCATCGACCTCTCTTACCGGAACAGGTACTCCTTCGACAGCAGAAAGAGCATCGAGACCATCTATGGCGCGGAATATATTCACCAGTGCTGGAATGCGCGCTTTACCTACACCACGCGGCTCGACGAAAATGTCTTCCTCCTCACCATTAATCTCCTCGGCATAGGGAAGGTCGGCAGTTTCGGCAGCTCTTTTGCGAGTGAATAGATTCCGTCGAGGGATGGGGAGGGAAGTCCTGCATCTATACGCTAAAAGCCCTTCGCCGCAGGCATCCTGAGTGCCTTCTTCCTGTAGCTGAGGTTTGAAGCTATCCGATGCGAGATGCCCCGTCGGCCCTTTAGACTCCTTTTCAGGATATTTTTTACCGAGTAGGTCTTGCGGAATATCCAGTGGTACCCGTTCAGGAGCTCCTCGGCGGTCATACCCTTCGGCCTGAAGACTACCTCCCCGGTGTGATACCTGCTCCAGTCACGCTCTGTAATCCTCCCCTCACGCTCCATGTCACGATAGGTCACGGTGCCCGGCAGGGGGGTGAGGATATGGTATTGGGCGGCATTGATGCCGTTCTCCATGATGAAGTCGTAGGTATTTTGAAATACGCTTGTGTCATCCTCATCGAGACCGAAAACGAAGCTGGCTACGATGTTAATCCCCGCCCCGTGTATCTTCTTTATTGACTCACCGTAGCTTTCAGCCGAGTTCCACCCCTTCTTCATCTTCTCTAAATTCTTCTGCGAGAGGGACTCGAACCCTATGAAGGCGTACTTCCCGCCGCTCTTCGCGTAGAGATCGAGGAGTTTCCTGTTCTTGGCCATGGTTATCGAGGCCTGGCTCCCCCACGTTACCTTGAGGGGGATGAGTTTTTCGAAGAGCTCCACGGCGTACCTGGGACGGCCCACAATATTGTCGTCCATGAAGAAGAACTCCCCGGTATCGAAGCCCCTTATCTCATCGATGACCTCGTCGACGGGCCTGACCCTGAACTCCTTGCCGAAGAACGCGGTGACCGCGCAGTAGTCGCAGTCGAAGGGGCACCCCCGGGTGGCCTGCATGGTGTTGAATCCTGAACCGTACATGCCCCTGTCCAGGAGGTCTCGGCGGGGTATGACCATCCCCTTCATCTCGCAGAGCTCGCCCTTGTACCTCTTCTTGAGATTCCCCCCCTTAAAATCCTCAAGGAGGCCTGCCCAGACGAGCTCGGCTTCGCCGATTACCACGGCATCGGCATGATCGAGAGCCTCGTCCGGGAGTGCTGAGACGTGTACGCCACCCATCACCACGGTGACACCGCGGGCCCTGAAGTTGTCCGCTATTGCATAGGCACTGGGGATCTCCGATGTGAGGCCGGTAATCCCCACCAGGTCGACCCTTGCTGTATAGTCCACGGGCCTGACTCTTGCATCAAGAATCTCTACCTCCCACTCGTCGGGGGTAAGGGCGGCCAGGGTGGTGAGGCTCAGACGGGCAAACCCGGCCTTGCCGCTCCTTGAGACCCCGCCCCAGTAGCTGCGTCTGTTATCGGGAAGAACGAGGAGAAGCTTCATCTGTTTCCTCTGAATACTTGGTCATC
>JBHHXU010000128.1:0-5316 GCA_046757185.1 Thermodesulfobacteriota bacterium | reverse complement strand
GGGCTTCGGCATTACTATCGGCAATTCGCTGAGAAGGATTCTCCTCTCCTCTCTTCAGGGTGCTGCCATTACATCGGTGAGAATCGATGGCGTTCAGCATGAATTTTCCTCCATGCCGGGGGTCAAGGAGGATGTTGCCGATATCATCCTGAACCTGAAGCAGGTGCGGTTCAAGCTCCACAGTGAGGAGCCTAAGGTGGTGAAGATAGAGGCCAAGGGAGAGGGTTTGGTGAAGGCGGGTAACATTATTTGCGATGCAACGGTAGAGGTGCTGAACCCTGACTGCCATATTGCAACTCTCTCAAAAGACGGCAAGCTCAACGCTGAACTCGCGGTGAAGACGGGAAAGGGGTATGTTCCGGCAGGGATGAACAAGGAGGAGGGGCAACCAATCGGTACCATTCCGATCGACTCTATCTTTTCACCCGTTACAAAGGTGAACTACAATGTGACCCAGGCAAGGGTCGGACGCCAGACAGATTACGACAAACTCACCATGGAAATATGGACTACCGGGACCCTGAACCCACAGGATGCGCTCGCACTGGCCGCAAAAATAATGACCGACCAGCTTAGTCTCTTTATCACCTTTGAGGAGGAAGAGGAGGAGCTGGAAGAGGCGATGGAAACACAACCCACATTCAATGACAACCTCTTTAAGACCGTTGACGAGCTTGAGCTCTCTGTTCGTTCGGCCAACTGCCTCAAGAACGCCAATATCAAGTATCTTGGTGAGCTGGTGCAGCGGACCGAGCAGGAGATGCTCAGGACAAAGAACTTCGGCAGGAAGTCGTTGAATGAGATTAAGGAGATTATCAGCAGTATGAATCTTGAGTTCGGTGTGAAGCTCCCCGGCTTTCCCACGAGGGAGGCTCTGGATAAGATGATGACAGAGAGGAAGGACGTCGTTTAATGGTGTCAACACAAGGGCGATACTGCCGCTGGCGCCGGATGGACGAGGCGGTTTAAATCAACAGGAGTAAAGCAGAACGGGCAAGGAGCGGAATAACTTTTAAGGGATAAGAGATGAGGCACAACAGAGACGAAAAGCGATTTAATCGACATTCAGGACATCTGAGATGCATGATGGCTAATATGACAAATTCCCTTTTCCTCCACGGTCGTATCAACACAACGACCCCGAAGGCCAAAGAACTCAGAAGGGTTGCCGAGCGTATGGTTACACTCGGCAAACAGGGAGACATGCCTGCCAGGAGGCGGGCGATGGCCTTTATGCGGAGCAAGGATGTCGTGACAAAGCTTTTTAACGAGATAGCGCCGAGGTACAGGGAGAGGAACGGCGGCTATACCAGGATAGTGAAGATCGGTCCCAGACCGGGGGATGCCGCACCGATGTCGTTAATCGAGCTTGTCGAGGAGAGCACGCCCTCGCCAAAGAAATCGAAAAAGGGTACAAAGCCAAAAACAAAGAAGAGCTCCTGACCATGATTGCCGCGAGCTTATTATAACGCATCTACTGCTTTTCAGCCTTATTTGAAAGAAATATCTTGTAAATCCCGTTAAATTATTTTTAGCTCCCAGTTCATAGGTTGAAGAAATGACGCCCACTGGTCCTATTGACCAGTGGGTGTTTGTTTTGACCTATAGTAACCCAAGTTGTGTCTGCCTGCGCGTTGCACGCCCTGCACCGAATTGGTACAGGGCACACAGGCAGGTGTTAAGCAACAGAGGTACAAAGGTGGCATAAAAGCAAAAACAGTTTTTTCACGCAACGTCCGGAAAGACAGCAGAAAAAGTCTTCAAAATCGATATTTTTGCTTTACCACGCTGAAAAACAGTGTCACGCCAAGATGCAAAGGCGCAACAAATGGCCGCGGAATCCACGGAAGATCACGGATAGTTGTTTTTGTAATTTTCCGTGTTGTTCCGTGGCCATTCAATCAGTTTTATGTCTTTGGGTGAGATACGGCGCCTTGGCGGGATATTCAGGCTTTTGAGAGTAACAAAGCATTCATTGCTTTTCCGTGTCCTGTGGTTAATGCAATTTTAGGGATGAACCTTTCAACCCGGCAGAGTGAAACAGTAGCAGCACTTACAACGTGCGACGGACCTGTTCAGTCACTCTTCCCAGAGGTGTCTGTCGACGTACTGGGCTAGTATCTCCTGCATCCGGGCGGGAGGGGGGGTGGCGAAGTAGCGGTTGATGACCGCATGGGCCACCTCATGAGCGAAGACCCCTTCATTAAGCATCTCGAGGGAGACGTAGATGGACCTCGACCGGTGTGAATAGAAGGCTATGGGGACCTTCCCCATCATCCCCATCCCTCTGTAGACCTCCTTCAACGCACTGTAGGTCGGGTAGAGGTATATGTCGAAGTGAAAGTTTACCGGGTGCATATCGAGAAGGAGCTTCACCCTGTAGACGATCCGGTCGATCCTGTTGCTCGTCGATGTCGGATTCCTCTCATAGGCAATGCCCCTCCTCCCCCTTCCGCCGATCTTCTGTGTAAAGGTGTAGAGTTCAGCCGCCCCGTTATAGTGGATGGTTGCCTGCTGAGTCTTGTAGCTCGTCCGCCAGTCATCATCCACCCCTGTGGCGTGGGGAATAAAGGGGTTGAAGGCTGATACGACAAGGAGGGTAGTGATAACAAGAAGGGAGTTTCTACCTGTGACATTGCCTGCTGGGCGCATAGAGATTACACGTTCCTGGCTGCTTCATCTGCTGAAATGCGTTGTTGCTCATCGAGGGGCGCCTCACTGCCGGTGACCTCTGTGGCCCGCAGTCCCTTCGATGGGAGCCTCAGGTGGGATGGCTCGCAGTGAGAAGCCGCCGAGTGCAAGGGGGCGCCATCGTAGCCGATAGGCTCAATCAGGATGAACCGGCCCCCCCTTCTCCTCTGTTCGTGATGTCCTGAAAAACTTTGCGAATTTTTCAAGCTCACGGAGTTTCTTTGAGGCCTCACCGAGTATCCCTTCGAGATCCTTTCTGTCATACGACTCGGACGACAGGGCGGACTGTATTGCTGAAAAGTGTCCCTTTACCTCATCAACATTTTTCTGTATCTCCAACATATTCCGCTCCATCTTCATATTGAGCTCGTTTATCTTGTCGGCCAGCGACTTCATCTGGTCCTTCTGGCGGAGTGAGAAGCGGTGTGTCAGGTCGCCACTGCCCATATTATCAAGGGTCTTTTCAAAGCGGTAGAGGGGACCTGCGAGCTTGTGTGACGCAAGGAGGAAGACAACAACCCCAACGACGGCGGTAATTCCGACGACGACCAGGTTTGACAGAAGCAGGGTGGGCAGGAAAAAGTCGCGTGTCCTGGAGATGATCAGTTCAGAGCCTGAATAGCCTGTCGTAATAGTGTCTCTCGAGAGGTAAACGAAAAGCCCGATGGCAAGGAGGGACTCTATGAGGATAAGGACGAGGAATTTAACGGAAAAGTCAGCCTGGAATCTCCTCTTGATGAAGATGTTTCTCCGCCAGAATGGTACCCTACTGCTCACGTGCCACCTCCTGGAGAATAGAGTAGTTGACCGTAATCTCGGAAGAGCTTCGTATCTCCTGCAGCCACTCCTCCAGGGCCCTCTGCTTTTTCTGCTCAAATATCTCTTCTCTTATTCGTTCGTACATCTCCTGAAGAGGCGGGAGTTGGATATTCTCCCTTTTCACGACGTGGATGACCGTATACCCCTCCTTGTCCTGAAAGATACGGGTATCACCTTCAGCAATGGTAAAGGCGTTATAGAGGGGGTCGGTCATCTGGATATCCTCCAGCAGGATGGGACCAATCGTATCATCACCGACCTTCTGACCATTCTTACTCATCTCTTCCAGGAGCGCCCGTGCCTTCTCCTCACGCTCAGCAGTTGCAACATTGACGGTCAGCCTGTAGTGCATCCTTTCATAATGGCTGCGTACCTCGTCATCGGTAACGAAGAGGATATCAGACCACTCTCTGCTTTTCGCACCGATAAGCTCCCGTATGAGGGTCTGTTCCCAGAATCTCTTAATGGTTTTCAGAAACTGCTTGTCATCGGACAATCCCTGCCTGACCGCCTCCTGTATCATGAGTTTCCTGTCTATCATTGTGTTCAACTGCCCTTCCAGGCTCTTGGGGGTTACCTTAAAGGATGGATTACTCCTGGAAATGAGGGCAACCTCCTCCTTGTAATCCTTGAGCAGGACGGGGGCGCCGTTTACAACGGCAATCTTCTTCTGACGCTGAGTGTCCCGGCTGCATGCAGTGGAGAGGAAAATAAGGCATGTGAGGAGAGGTATTATGAGGGAAATATTTCTTTTCATGTACGGAACCCGAGGTCAATAGTGGCGAGCCACGGCTATTATATAGCAGAGTTTTACTCAAGGCAAGGGATAGATTACTTTTTAGAGTTCCTCCAAAACTCTCCTGACGGTTGCAATTGTCTCTTCAGGAAAGCTCTGTTGCCGCACAGAGGAGCCAGGCAACCCTCTCCTTCCTGCTTTCTCTTCCAATGCTAAGAATAAAGGATTAAAGGCTGCCAATTGCGGTATTCTTGTTGACTTGGAAGAGACAGGTAACGTATAATGAAAATCATTATCAATAGAAAATGAAAGCCAACTTTAACCCGGTGAGCACCAGCTACAGAGAACAGAGAGGAATACCTTGGTCAATAGAGGCATAGTTCCATTATTAAATAATCTCTGTGCTCTGTGGTTGCATGACGCATAATTTAGGATAACAGGATGAAGGCAGGAAGGATAGTCATCATCGCTCTCACTTTCCTCATCTTCCCCCTCTTCCCATCCCATGGAGAGGGGGCCGTTCGTGAGGCGGCAACTGTTCTAGAGGGAGGGATGTCGAGCGGCGGAGTTGTTCGGGGGGACGATATTGATGCCCCCGGCGACTCTCCTTACGGAAAGGTGCTCCTGGCCCAGGCCTCTCTTGCTACGGAGGAGGGCGCCGAAAAACTGTCGGCGCCTGCTAAGGGTGGGGATAATGCCCCAAAGGGGAGCGGATACGGCTTCTTCTTCAATGCCTTTATCATCATCCTGAGAGAGGGGTTTGAGGCGATACTGGTCATCAGCGCACTTGCCGCCTACCTTGCCCGTTCCGGGAATGGGGAGAAGGTGAGAACAGTCTATATGGGCGGCGGGTGGGCGCTCCTTGCCAGCGTAGTGACGGCGGTTACCCTCAGCACGGTGTTTACCGTGGGAGAAGAGGGGAAAGAGGCGGTGGAGGGGGTGACAATGCTCCTGGCAACGGCGGTACTCTTCTATGTGAGCTACTGGCTGATTACAAAGAGCGAGGTGACACGGTGGCAGGGGTATATAAAATCGAAGGTTGAGAGATCTATCAGCAAGAGGAGTGTCCT
>JBHHXU010000127.1:0-5319 GCA_046757185.1 Thermodesulfobacteriota bacterium | reverse complement strand
GTGAGACGGAGGGGGTGACCCTGAAGTACATCATCCCCTCCCGGTTGGGTCGAAATGATATCCTCGATGCCGTGCAAGGTTTGCCGGAGGGAGGGGAGCTCACCGACGATAGAGAGATCAGGCGTGTAGAGACCGTTTATAAGCCGTTCTGGTATTTCAAGGGGATGGTCTACTCCTGCCGCTCCGGCGGCGGGAGGAACGATATTGATGCCAAGACCTGGCACTACACCTTCCAGGCAAATAGAACGTTCGCCCCCTCCCTCCGCTCTCTCGGCCTCCGTTCAGAGGTGCTCGCCATAGAGGCGTACGACAGCGAACGGTTTGCAGAAGAAGGGGTTATCCTCCCCGTGACCATGGAGAAGAAGGAGGCGGAGAGGGAGGCCGTTGACGGCGCGGAGAGGGGCATGGGAAGCCTTGCGGCCTCGTGGAAGTACCACAAGACGAGCATCATCGGTGAAAAGCTGTTCCTCATCTACTACCCGGTCGTCATGGTGTCGTATGCTGAGAGTGATTCCGTTCATACCACCCTCCTCGATGGCGTCAACGCAGCTCCCCTGGGAGAGAGCAAGGGAGGGTTGCCGGAGATTGGCGATAGTGGTGTGAATGACAAACCGTACCACCTCAGGATCGTGACCCACCGGTGCGGGAACTGCGGCTACGACCTCGAGGCGAGGGACTTCGACATCATCTTTTATTGCAAGAACTGCTCCCGCCTCTGGCTCCTCAGGAGGAACGACTACCATCCCCTCACGGTACGGCTGGTCAAAGCAGAAGATGAGAGGAACACCGTTTATCTCCCCTTCTGGAGGTTCGAGGTTACCGTCGCTTCCGATTCTCTGGGGGTGGAGATGAAGAGTATCGGGGATCTCAGCAGGGTGATGAAGATGGGACGTCATATGTTGCGACATGAGGACCCCGAAAGGCCGATACGGTTTTACATCCCGGCGCTTGTGACCAGGAACGCAAAGGCGCTCATAAAACTTGCCGCGAGGATCGGCGCCTATCAGAAGGAGCTCCCCATCTCTCAGGGGAATGACCTCCCTCCCCGGAGGGTGTGGAACGCCTCACTCCCTGAAGAAGAGGCCGAAGAGATGGTGAGCCCCCTCCTCTTCCTGGTTGTCGGGCGGATCGACCGGAAGGCGATTCAATTTTATAACGATCTGGAGATTACCGTCACCGACAGGCAACTCGTATGGTACCCCTTTGAGGAGAAGGGGGAGTACCTGGCGGACACCTTCCATAACTACCACCTGCCGAAACGATCAATGGATGTCAATGTCTATTAGAGAAGAGAACAGAAGGTTATGCCGATTTCTTGTTTGCCGCGCAGTTTCGTCGGAGGGTGCGGAGGCATCTCTTGAGCTTTCTGAGGGCTCTTCCCCGGTGACTTATGCTGTTCTTTTCCTCCGGGGAAAGCTCCGCCATGGTTTTTCTGTAACTGGGGAGATAGAAGAGGGGGTCGTAGCCAAAACCGCCGTCCCCTCTCAGCTCTTGATTGATGATGCCGTCGCATCTCCCCCGGAAGGTCTTTTCCTCTTCCGATGGGAGGACGAGCGCTATAACGCAGGTGTAGTGGGCCGTCCTCTTCTCGAAGGGAACTCCATCGAGCTCCTTGATAAGCCTTCTATTATTCTCCTCGTCCGATGCCCCTTCCCCTGCGTATCGGGCGGAAAATATCCCCGGTCTTCCGCTGAGGGCGTCAACCTCGAGGCCTGAATCATCGGCCAGGACGGGCATACCTGTCTGTTCAGCGACGGCCCTCGCCTTTTTCAGGGCGTTTCCCTTAAAGGTCTTTTGATCCTCCTCAGGGAGAGTGACAGGGGGAAGACATTCGAGGGTCACGAGATCTATTCTGAGGTCTTTGAGGATCGTGTATATCTCCCAGACCTTTTTTTTATTGTTCGTGGCAACAACGATCTTCATAGGGTGCTATCCTCACGTAAGGAGGCCTCCGAGGGCCTCACGTTGAATCTGTGTCAGTTCATTGATCCCTTTGGATGCAAGCGCCAGCATTCTCTCCATATCCTCTTTGGAAAAGGGGGTCGCCTCTGCCGTCCCCTGGACTTCGACAAAGCGGCCGCTCCCGGTCATGATGACATTCATGTCTACATCGGCCGAGAAGTCCTCCCGGTAGTTAAGATCGAGAAGGGGCCCGCCGTTGACAATACCGACACTGACGGCCGCCACCGAGTCGAGGATCGGTATCGTCTCCATAACCCCTTCATCCTTGAGAAACTTCAGCGTATCAACGAGGGCGACGAATGCGCCGGTTATTGAAGCCGTCCTCGTGCCGCCGTCCGCCTGAATGACATCGCAATCTATCGTGATACTCCGCTCACCCAGTGACGGGAGGTCAATGATTGCCCTGAGACTCCTTCCGATGAGCCGCTGTATCTCGAAGGTCCTCCCCCCCTGCCTTCCCGCTTTGGCCTCCCTCCGGATCCTCGATGTTGAGGAGCGGGGGAGCATGGAGTACTCAGCGGTGACCCACCCCTCGCCGGAACCTTTGAGGAAGGGGGGAACGGACTCCTCGCATGTGGCGGTGCAAATGACCTTTGTGTCGCCCATCTCTATGAGGTTAGAGCCCTCCGCAAACTTGAGGTAGTTCCTGGTGAGCCGTACCTCACGGAGCTGATCGGCCCCTCTATCATCTCTTCTTGTCACCTCACCGCCTCTTCCGCCGGCTTGCTCCGTTGCTCCGCCTTCAACAGTGTGTATTCTTTCTCCCTCTCAATTTCCCACTTCGTTGCCAGCAGCTCTTCAAAGCGGTTGATGCTCTCGAATACCGAGGAGGCGATAGCCTCCTGAGTAGTGCTCTGTGAGATGTGTCTCTCCTCCTCAGGGTTGGTGATAAAGCCGACCTCTACGAGGACCGCCGGCATTGCCGCCCCGATGAGAACGATGAAGGGCGCCTGTTTGACCCCCCTCTCCTCGCCTTTGATGACGGTAGTCAGACGTTCATGAATGGTCTCCGCCAGGAGGCTGCTCTCGTTAAGGAACTCCGTCTGGGTCATATCCCAGAGGATCAGTTTCAGGTAGTCCGTCTCGTTTTGATGGTCACTAGCCTCTTCTTCAAACTTTACCACCCCGTTTTCAAAGGCGGCGACTCTCCTTGCATCATCGTCGGAGGCATCGAAACTCAGAAAATAGGTCTCTACACCGGATGCGACCTTGCGCAGGGAGGCATTTGTATGTATGCTGATGAAGAGGTCTGCTCCGCTCCTGTTGGCAATGGCGGTTCTCTCCGTGAGGGGGATGAACTGATCGTCCCTCCGGGTGAGGATGATCTTTAGGCCGGGTTTCTTTGAGAGGAGCTCGGCAAGCTCCTGTGCGATGGCAAGATTAATGTCCTTTTCCATGACCCCCGTCGGTCCAATGGCGCCCGTGTCTATACCACCGTGGCCGGGGTCTATGACGATGGTTTTGAGGACGCCGGCATCCCCGTGCCGCCCCTCACCGAATAGTGGCTGAACGAGGGGGGGCGCCAGAAAGAGGAGAGCTGCTATGAACCAGACCGAAGGCTTCTTCATCCTGATGTTATATTGTAGTTTTTATATGACTCACTTGTCAATAGGAATAATTTTTTGGCCGGCTTTCTGTAAGAGGTCTTTATTGTCCAGTCAGAGAGAGCGGCGAGGACGGAGGAAAAAGAATAAAGGGGAGGGGTAATGGATACGGTGACGATACTGGGTATCTGTGCGGGTATACTAACGACAGGCTCATTCATACCTCAGGTCATTAAGATATATAGAACGAGGGAGACGAAGGATATCTCCCTGGCGATGTTCATCATCCTCTCCCTGGGCATCTCGCTCTGGTTGATCTACGGATTCTATATCAACTCCCTTCCGGTTATTATTGCAAATAGTGTTACCCTTGCCCTCTCATTCGTTGTCGTCGGTTTTAAGGTGCGGTATAAGTAAGGGGTGCCGTACATGCCTCACTGGTCGTATACCTCGTTTACACCGGCCGGTGCAGGGAGGGTAAAATCTATACTACCGGTATCGACGTTTAAGGTGACGGCTTTATATCGGATGGAGAGTCTCCCCAGAGGCGAGGCCATGGAGATAGTAAAGGGGAGTGGTACCCCTGAGACACTGCGGAAATCCTCCAGATCAATACGGATGTTTCTCTTTGCGGAGTCTTCTCTTAGGAAGCTTCGTTTCCCTCCTTCTGTGCTCCCTTCGATAATTTCCCCCCCCTCAGGGTTTCCGTTTCCGGGCGCCTCAGGGAGAGTGCCGAGGAGGGAGGAGACAATCTCCGTTCCCGTGAACGGATAGGGTCCCCTGTTGGCGGGCCATCGGTGGAGAACACTCTTCCCCACATCGAAGAGAGAGAGGCGCTCGCCGTCACCGGTCATGATGAACGCTGTCTGGTTGAAGGGGCCGAGCAGCTCGATCCTGAAGAGGTCCGGGTGCTGTACGATGATGAGAGCCCTCCCCCGAAAATCGAGGCGGCTCTTCCGCACCATTCTTATCGTTGCTGTTGCCTTGAGGCTCCTGAGAGTTGTTATTGAGGTTTCATCCCGCAGCGGTTCCTGTCGCGGCGTGAGGAGGGTACAGCTCGAGAGGATGAGGAGGGAAATGAGCTTGAGAGAGTATATGCCCCTTTTGAGCATTGGTGTCGTGAAGATAAAGATGCCCCCTACTTCCCCTTCCCTTTTTGCTTTCCTTTGAGTTCCTTTTTGACTTTTTCAATCTTCTCCGGCAAGGTACTGTTTTTTGGATCGAGGGTAGAGGCCTTCCTGTAGTATTCGAGCGCCTTTTCTCTGGCCCCCTTCTTGTAGTAGGCATCTCCGAGGTGCTCGGCGACGACCGGGTCGTCCGGAAGGAGCTTTACCGCCTTCTCCAGCTCGATGACTGCCTTCTCATACTCTCCCTTCTTGTAGTAGACCCATCCAAGGCTGTCGGTTATCGGTCCGCTCTCGGGCTTGAGACGGAGGGCCTTCTTGATGAGCCGCTCCGCCTCGTCCAGGTTAATCCCCTTTTCGGCGTAAGTGTAGCCGAGGTAGTTGAGGGCGTTCGCATGATCGGGGTTGAGTTGTATCACCGTCCGTATCTCCTCGATGCTCTTCTCCTCCTCCCCGGTGTCGTAGTAGAGCACCCCGAGGGTGAAGTGCATCTCCGGGTTGTCCGGCTCCAGTTCAATAGCTCGCTTCATTATCTTAATGGCATCGTCGGTACGCTTTGCCTCCCTGTAGATCGTTGCGAGGAGCCGGTAGAGGCTGGTGTCTTCGCCTTTGAGCTCTATCGCCTCCTTGATGACATTAACGGCGCTGTCGATTTTTCCCTGCCGCTCGTAGATAAAGGCAAGATGGAG
>JBHHXU010000126.1:0-5423 GCA_046757185.1 Thermodesulfobacteriota bacterium | reverse complement strand
AGGTGATTAAACCGCCGGACAATCTCCCTCGAAAGCTCAATATGCGGGGCCTGATCGATGCCGACGGGGACCGCGTTCGCCTTGTAGATAATGATGTCGGCCGTCTGGAGGACGGGATAGCCGAGAAAGCCGTAGGTTCTGATATCCCTGTCCTTTATCTCCGCAAGCTGTTCCTTGTAGGTCGGGTTCCTCTCGAGCCACGAGAGGGGGGTAATCATCGATAGGAGCAGGCAGAGCTCGGCATGCTCCTTTATGCGGGACTGGAGGAAGAGGGTCGAAACCGTTGGGTCTATCCCCACCGAGAGCCAGTCGAGAACCATCTCCCGCACACTGCCCTCTATTCCGGCAGGGTCCGCGTATTCGCTCGTCAGGGCGTGCCAGTCGGCGACAAAGAAGAAGCAGTCGTACTCCTCCTGGAGCCTCAGCCAGTTCTCCAGGACGCCGTGAAGGTGACCGAGATGGAGCCTCCCCGACGGCCTCATGCCGCTCAACACCCTCTTCTTCGCCATCAGAAGGGACCTCCCACGAGTATGCCGGTCAGGAGATGGCGCATCGGTGAGATAACCTCCTGGGCGATACCGGTCATGAGGAGGAGGATGAGAATAACAAAGCCGTACGGCTCTATCCGAGCGTAGGCAACAGCCTGGCGGTACGGCAGGAGACCGGTAAGTATCCTGCCTCCGTCGAGGGGTGGAATGGGGATGATATTAAAAAGGGCAAGGGAGATATTTATCATGATACTGGCCTGTGCCATAAAAAAGAGGGGACCGATGACGGGTATGAGGGCCGTCCCCTTCAGGGCCGCCATCACGGTCAGGAGTTTCAGCACGAGTGCGCTTGCCGCGGCAATGATGAGGTTCATGACAGGGCCGGCAAGGGCTATCCACATCATGTCCCTCTTCGGGTGTTTAAGCTGGTGGGGGTTGACCGGCACCGGCTTCGCCCACCCTATCATCTGGGTAAGGAAAAAGGCGAGCGTCCCCATCGGGTCGAGGTGACGCAAAGGGTTGAGGGTAAGCCTCCCCATGAGCCTGGCGGTAGGGTCTCCCAGCCGGTTTGCCATCCACCCGTGACCATACTCATGGAGAGTAATCGCCAGGAGAATGGGGGGCGCCAGTATCGCTATCTTCTGTATCATCGATTCCATAATAAAAAGCGAGAGGGTTCTCACCCTCTCACGCTATGCTAACAGAGATTCTTTTCACGGGTCAACGGATTTCTCACACCATACCCGATATCGCTTTGACATCCATTTGTTGTGACAGGTTATCCCCTCTATTGGAACAGCATATCCCCGTAATGTGATTAGCTTTCTCAGTCTCTATGTGCTGCTTCTTACCCACCCGGTTGGGAGGAGCCCGATAAAAGCGAACAATTCGTTGCACGCTTTCTCCCTCCCCTACACCATCTACGCACCATAATAATGCAGAAAACCATGTTGATTACGAACGGAAATAGGCATCATCTCTTAAGACAGGGATCGATGGTTGACATACAACCGTGAAATGTGTACCTTTCTTCCGTGGATTCAACGGCCATTCATTGAGTTCCATCGTCTTGACGTTAGGTATTCTCACTCTCACACAACAGCTTGGTCTGCCTCTCTGTCCGGGGTTTCTAATCGCATTATGTGTGGCTAATTCATAACCGTTTATCAATTATTTGTCTTCATCTATCGACACCCTCTTCTTCCAGCGTCTTCAAAAATGCCTCTACTATTGCAGGGTCAAACTGGCTTCCCGAGCACCTCTTTAACTCACCAACAACCTCCTCTATCGACTTCCCCTTTCTGTAGGGCCTGTCAGAGTGCATGGCGTCCACGGTATCAGCGACGGCGAGTATCCTCGCCATGAGGGGGATATCTTCCCCCTTGAGCCCCTCAGGGTACCCTTTGCCGTCATAAAATTCGTGATGGTTTTTTATGGCAGGGATAACCTTCCCGAACTGTTTTATCGGCGACAGTATCTCCACACCCTTTGCCGGATGCTGTCGTATCATGTTTATCTCCTCTTCCGAGAGCCCGCCGGGCTTATCGAGGATTGTCTCATAGGTGGCCAGCTTTCCAATATCGTGGAGCAAGCCGGCGAACTCCAGGTCATCCAACTCTCCTGCTTCAAGCCCCAACTTCCTCCCTATCCGCAACGCATACAGTGTCACCCTTTCAGAGTGGCCCTTTGTCCATGGTGATTTGGCGTCAATGGCGGAGGTAAGAGACTCAATAGTCCCGACCATGAGCCTTCTGAGGTCTTCCATGAGCCGTGTATTCTCCAGGGCGACCCCTATCTGGTCAGCCGTCTTTTGCAGGGTGGAAAGGTCGTCCGGGGCATAGGCGGCGGCCCTCCTGGCGCCGACAGTCAAAACCCCCACTACCTCCCCTTTTACGATTAAGGGTGTCCTTACAAAAGAGAGATAACCCTCTTCCATGATGCCTCTTTCAACGGGGAGAATCTCACTGACCTTCGTCAAGTCAGCAACATACTGGGGCCTCTCCGTTCTTACCACCTCTGCCGCGCTGGTATCCCCGAACGGTATAAATGCCCCTTCTGAAAGAAAGCTCACCCCAAATCCGGCCTCACAGGTAAACCCCTGCCTCTCCCTGTCCACAAGACCAATGATTGCCCTGTCGCAGGGGAGAAGTCTTGATATCATCTTGATCGTTATCTCCAGCACTTCACGACGATCGAGGGTCGACAGGATGCTTTTATCTATCTCGTGCATCACCTCTATGGTCTCCATCTTACGGGAGAGATCCATCGTCTTCTTAACAGACTCCTGATAAAGCATTGCCTCTTCTATGGCTGTGGTTATCTGGTGTGAAATCCCGGCTGTAAGTTCCTGCCCCCTTCCCCCTATCTCAGGTTTCGATTTACAATAGATGCAGACCAGGAGGCCAAGTACGCCTTCTCTGCCTGTTAAAGGAATGATGACCAGAGTTTTGATCTCCTTTATCCAGGGGAATAATTCAATATTGAAAGTTCCAGATTCAAAGTTTGTGGTAACTTTTTTTTCTCTGAATGTTGAATCTTGAGTCTTGAATGTTTCTATTACCGGCATCTTTTCTTCAAGCGCCTTCTGAACAAAAGGATTTTTCTCATCCAGCGGTTCTGTCTTGAAAAATGATTTTTGTTCATTTTCCAAACCGTAAGAGTACTGGGGCTGAAAGCCGCCCCTTTCCCGGATATACGTGAGGGTGCTATCACTTTCCATGACACTATTAACAACGACGGAGACCTTTTCCATGAGCACGTCTACACTGGTCGTTCTTGCCGTTGCGGTGGAAATAGCCAGAAGGTTGGTCGTTACCTCCATTTCACGTTTCAAATCTTGTTCCGCCTTCTTTCTCTCTGTTATGTCCTTTGCTATATGGACCGAGGCGTAGAACTGTCCCTCCTTGTCAAAGACGGGATAGGTAGAGACAAGGAAGGTACCCCCCATGTGGGGGTCTTCCACCTCTTCAGTGGCAGGTGTCTGACTTTCTATGGTACTTGTGTGAGGGCATTCATGCCACGGCTCTTCGGTTCCGTGGAAGAGGTTATAACACTTCTTGCCTATAATCTCCCGGGGTTCTTTGCCGAGCTTCTCGAACACGGCCCTGTTGCCTCTTATGACAGTATACTCCTTATCATGGATGGAGATCAGGTCATCCACCGCATCAAAGGTCTCCTCCCACTCCTGCTTGGCCTTCTCTATGTTTGAAGTCGATTCGTTCAGGTCTTCGAGCATATAGAGCATGGATCTCCGGGTATCCTCGAGGTCGCGCTCCCGCCCTTTGGCCTCTCCAAGTTCGGAGCGCAGAGTTCGGAGTTCGGACTCCTTCTCTGCAAGCTCGGCCTTGAGCCGCCTCAGTTGAGCCTCCAAGTCGGTTATATGGTCTTTATCCTTCATATCGATTCAACACTGAAGATTCAAAATTCAAGGTTCAAGATTTAAGGTTCGGCAGTTAGTCTTGCATTTTAAATTTTGCGTTTTGAATCTTAAACTTCTGGCCTTTAAGTCCCGACTGCTTGAGGTACGATATAAATCCGCTTAATTGATTTGATACGCTCTTACAAATAGATACAGTATCTTCAAAACAGCTTTGTGTAATGTAACCTTGATCCAGCGCCACATAAAGCTGTGCTCTTACCTCAGCAGCCGAGCCCTTTGCTATATAGAGAAACTGGCAGAATTCTGCATTGCCTCCCCTTTCAAAACCTTCAGCAATATTCGACAAAATTGAAACTGATGCCCTTCTTATTTGATCTTTCAAACCAAAATCCCTTTTAAACATACTATCGTTCGTTATTCGATATATCACTGCTACAATTTCTCTGGCCTTTTGCCACACCTCCAACTCCTCAAAGCTCTTAGCCATGCTACTCTTTCCTTTCTAAACTTTGAATCTTGGGCCTTGAATCTTGAATTTCCTTATAAATTTCATTTTTGAATCTTGAATCTTAAATCTTGAATTTCTTTATTCAACCTCCCAATCTCCTTCCTCATCTCCTCCATCTTCAGCTCCCTCCCCACCATGAGCTTGTTTATCCTCTCGACCTCGTCGAGCTTCTGCTTGAGTCTTTCATTAATTCGCATCCGCTCGATCTCGGCCCCGGCCCGTGCGGCAAAGATTTGTATGACCGGTTCAATGTGTGATTGCCCCGGCATCAGTTTGTCATCCAGCACACCCATGTGGCCGATGACCTTGCCTTCACTATCCGTAACCGGTACCCCCAGGTAGCTTTCCGCTCCAACTTCCGCAAGCCATTTGTCTTCAGGGAATTGTGCCTGCACCTCCTCCGCAAAGAACATGATTTTTCCTTCAAGCACTTCCTCGCACGGCGTACCGGCCACAGGCCATTCGAAGTTTTCCGCGCATTCCCCACCGATCCGGATCGCCAGAGTCCGCGCCCTTCCATCTAGGTATTCGGCGCAGAAAACGATGTTAACTTCCAAGGCAAGCGATAAACTCTCAACAAGTTTGTCGAAAAACTTCTCACCAGCGACTGCGACAGTCCCCTCTATCATCCGCCGCAGCGTCTCCTCCGCCCGCCTTCGCTCGGTGATGTCCCTTATTATTGCCGTGCTGTAAAGCTCCTTATCATGCAGGCTTGTTGCAAGGGACAGTGAAACGGGAAAGTCGGCGCCGTCCTTTCTCAACCCCTCAAGCTCCACGACCTCCCCGGCAAGCCTGAACTCCCCTGTTTCCACCGCCTTCTCAAAAGCGGCCCTGTGGGCATCCCTGTACTGTTCCGGTATAATTATCTCAACACCTTTACCCAGCACCTCCTCTTCGGTGTAGCCGAACATCGCCTCTGCCGCCCTGTTCCAGAGGCTTATTTTACAGTCGATACAGCTTATGATGGCGTCTGCCGATAACTCCACTATTTCCCTGAACCTCTTTTCGCTTTCTTTTAGCGTCTCCTCAATCCGCTTCTGCTTGGTGA
>JBHHXU010000125.1:0-5463 GCA_046757185.1 Thermodesulfobacteriota bacterium | reverse complement strand
CAAACAGATGGGGCTCTCCCTTTGGCGGAAGGAAACCGATAAACCGCTCCCCTGGTGGCTCCTTCCTTTATTATAGTCCCATCCTGTATCAATTCCTTCAGGTGTTTATTGACAGCCTGTCTGGATACCCCAAGGTATTCTGACAGTTCTTTCCCCGTGGCAGATCTCCTGCTTTTAATATATTGGGTAAGCTTTTCTTTTGTACTCATACGCTCATTATTATTAATTACCAACTTATTGTCAACTTATTTTTAGTTTTATTGTCAACCATAAAACGCCGGAACCAAAGCAACCATGCCCGGGTACGGACCTTCGAGGTAACGGAACAATCAACCGCATGCGGAGCTTGAAGGTGAAGGGGTAAGGATGGCTAATTGCAGTTAAGAAATACAGAACGTTGGTTAGGGAAACGGGCTTTAAGAGAATGGGGTGAAAATCGCGATAGTATAAACCCTCCGGCAGTAAGTTATCTTACTTCAACGACTCCTCCCTCTCTATCTTATATTCATCATAGCTCCGTTGTTCCTGAGGGATCGGATCATCTGAGGGATGGAGTATCCGCTCTCTCTCTTGCAGTCCTTCATATATGCCTTCGTAAACCCTCTCTTTCGAGCAGCTGATTAGAAAGGCGATGAGCAGACAGATGAGTGTCAGAGACTTGTAGTACATGAGGAGTGGTCCCGGATATGAAAAATATAAGAAAAATCCCCTATAAAGTCCCTCTGCGGCGGTCCTGTGCCACCATTAGAAGGAAGGCGGGCCCTGCTGGTTACGGGCCCGCCTCATTACTCGTGACTTATTGCTCAACAAGGAGTGCGTTATAAGGCAGCGTTGTATAATGGGTATTTGTAGAGATGCCAACTAGGACGTATTTGCCGTTTATCCGGCTTACCATGAATACGAAAGTGGCGGTCGCTCCGTCAGGTTCAGTCAGAATGGCGGTGTAAATACCGGGGCTCGACTCCGTGAAGCTCCTGATAGAAACGGTGTTAACAGTGTCCTCCGTCCCCGCCTCGAAATCGGTGTAACCGCCTCCGGCCAGGGTAGATGCACCCGTACCGCGCGCCCAGACAGGCTCGGTATCATCCGAGTCAGGGTCGTTGTATTTAAAGAGGACGCCCCGGTATTCCTTGCCGGAAGCGGTAAGGTCCGCGATGTCGATATTTGCCGACGGCGCTTCCACTCCGACAAAACCGCCGTTTCCAGGACCGCTGTCTCCTATAAACATTCCGGAAGGTGCTATGCCGATTACAGTCCCATCTGCCAGGTCTATCCTACCGCCTGAACATGACCCGGAAGGCGTATCGCCGGGAAGTGAAGTGCCGTCCAGCAAATATCTCGCAACGGTGAATGCGAAGTCCGACCCCGTTACGACGGATGATGCCGTTCCGTATGCAACACCGGTGGCTGGGACCCATGCGGTTTCAGGTATCGAAATCCAGTTGTAGCTCGCGTTGGCCGTCGGGCAGCTTCCCTGTGCCGCCGCAACAATGACGTTGCTGTCCGCTTCTGACGGTTTTATGAGAAGCACCGTATTCGGCACCTCGAGCGCATAGGCGTTGCCGCCAACGGTCGCGCCGGGATCCGTCGTGGCGCCGATCGTCAGTCTCAGGAATCCGTTACTCAGGATCGCCGCCGTGCCGGAGTAGGTATATCCGGTGGTTACGTTTGTAGCGCTGAAGGTGCCGGCATCCCTGTCGATGGTCCATACCCACAGGTCGCCGGGAGACTGGGTGCCAAGGTATGTGCTTTTCCCGCCGTCACCGATTGCGGGTGTGGTGGTTGTGGAGGCAGTATCGTCGTCGCTACTGCCTCCTCCGCAACCTGATAGAGCCAGCGCTACCACAAACAGCACCGTAAAGAGTGCCTTCCATTGGATTTTCATAATACCCCCCTTATCCTTCTTTTCAGTCTTTAAACAGATAACATCTACCTTGCCGTCAGATAGAAATCCTTCTTTCCGGTTCCCACGTTAGGGGTGATTCGACCTTGAATGTGGGCACACAATGATTAACATTCGGCAATCAGTTATCATCTTATAGTGCCTGTAGTATATTAGGGATTATCTATGTTAGCTTTTATAAATTATATCAGATCATTTCGGTTTGTCAGTCAACTGACCACACTGTCCGTCTTGATATTGCCCCCCTCCTCTGCTATAGTTGGAACGAACATTCCCATCAAGCGTTGAACCGTTAGGTGCTTTTCATCATTTCTGTTTAAAAAGGTCGTGCTTCATTACCGTCAGTTCAGGAGGTGCCTCTATGGGTAGTGTAATCAAGAACCTCATCAACGGCGAATGGAGGGAGTCGGCGACGGGCGAGACCTTCGAGAGCGTCAACCCCGCCGATACCTCCGAGGTCATCGGTGTCGTGGCGAAGGCGGGCCGTGAGGACGTCGACGAGGCGGTCAGGGCGGCGAGGGAGGCGTACCAGTCGTGGCGGCTCGTCCCTCCCCCGAAGCGGGGGGAGATCCTCTTCAGGGCCGCCGAGACACTGGTAAAGAGAAAAAATGAACTGGGCGAACTCGTCACGAGGGAGCTGGGGAAGGTCCTCCCCGAGGGGCTGGGCGACGTCCAGGAGGCGATCGACCTGACCTACTACATGGCTGGCGAGGGGCGAAGGCTCTCCGGCGAAACCGTCCCCTCCGAGCTGCCCGACAAGGAGTGCAAATCCGTCCGCGTCCCCATCGGTGTCTTCGCCCTGATTACCCCCTGGAACTTCCCCATCGCCATCCCGTCGTGGAAGATCATGCCCGCCTCGGTAAGCGGCAACTGCGTCGTCTTCAAGCCGAGCAGCTACACGCCGGTCGCCGCGACACGGCTCGTCGAGATCGTCGAGGAGGCGGGGCTCCCGAAGGGGGTGCTGAACCTCGTCCACGGCGGCGGTGAGGAGGTGGGGGAGTACCTCGCCGCCCACCCCGATATCGACGGCATCTCCTTCACCGGCTCCACCGCGGTAGGCGAGAGACTGGCGAAGATGTGCGGCGGGGCGGAGAGGGAGATCTCGTGTGAGATGGGGGGAAAGAACGTCATCATCGTCATGGACGACGCGCGACTCGACCTTGCCGTTGAGGGGGTCATCTTCGGCGGCTTCGGCACGACGGGACAGCGGTGCACCTCGTCGAGCCGTGTCATCGTTCACGAGGCCGTCCACGACCGGTTCCTTGAGCTCTTCGTCGCGGCGACAAAGAGATTAAAACTCGGCAACGGCCTCCTTAGGGAGACCGACGTGGGCCCCCTCGTGAACGAGGCACAGATGGAGAAGGTCCTCCGCTACATCGATATCGGAAGGGAGGAGGGGGCAAACATCGTCATCGGGGGGAAGCGGTATCAGGAGGGCGACTGCGCCAAGGGGTACTACATCGAGCCGACCATCTTTACCGACGTGAAACCGACGATGAGGATCGCCCAGGAGGAGATCTTCGGCCCCGTCGTAGCCGTCATCAGGGCCCGCGACCTCGACGACGCCATCGCCATCGCCAACGACGTCCCCTACGGCCTCTCCTCGGCCATCTACACACAGGACATCAACAGCGCATCAACCGCCGCGAGGGACCTCGACACCGGCATCGTCTACGTCAACGCCTCCACTATCGGCGCGGAGATACAGCTCCCCTTCGGCGGGACCAAGAAGAGCGGCCTCGGCCACCGGGAGGCGGGAGGGAGGGGCGGCGCCATCGACATGTTCACGAAGTGGAAGGTCATCTACAACGACTTCAGCGGGAGGCTCCAGAAGGCGCAGATAGATTAGCAGCATTCACGCACTGTATCACCAGCGTTGCATTCAGCTCTTTCGAAAAAAATCATCGAGATTGAGATTGCATGAAACAGAATAAATGCCTGTGGAGTGACCTTTACGAAATTATTGGGGCACCCTCTTAGCGCAGGGAGTGTCCCCGTAAGGGGCAAATCTGCACTGTTTGAGACCGTAAGGCCGAGTTTGCTGATTCGAACGACCAAGCCATAGAATGGGTCAATCATTTCGTTTGAGAACGAACGGGCATTTATTTATAATCGAAAACCGTTTCAACTTACCTGCGCAATAGGTTTATACTCTCTACCAACGGTACGTAATGAAGGGGAAACGCGATGACTGACAACCTCATAACACGGGCGAGGGAGGCGCTGACCGCCGCCCTCGTAATCCACACCGATATCGTGGCGAAGAGGGCTGAGGGCGTCTACGTGGAGGACGAGGACGGTACGCGCTACATGGACTTCACCTCCGGCCTCGCCACCACCAACACGGGACACAACCACCCGCGAGTCGTCGAGGCGATAAAGGAACAGGCCGACTCCCTCATCCACTCGGGCTGTATCTTCCACTCCGAACCGATGGTCACCCTCTCGGAAACATTCAGGGAGGTCACCCCCGCCGGCCTCGACACCTTCTTCTACGCCAACTCCGGGGCCGAGGCGGTGGAGGGGGCGCTGAAGCTCGCCCGCTTCACCACCAAACGGCAGGGGATCATCGCCTTCACCGGCGCCTTCCACGGGAGGACCTTCGGCGCCGTGTCCCTCACCGCGTCGAATGCGCGGTACCGGCATGGGTACCACCCCCTCCTCCCCTCAGTCTACCACTCACCCTACCCGTACTGCTACCGGTGCCCCCTCGGGCAGAGCCGTGACACGTGCAACATCGACTGCTACGACTACCTGGAGAGGCTCCTCAAACAGGTCGTCCACCCGGAGGATGTGGCCGCGATCATCATCGAGCCGCTCCTGGGAGAGGGGGGCTACGTTGTCCCTCCCGACGACTTCCTCAGGAGGCTCCGCACCCTCTGTGACAGGTGGGGGATATTCCTCATCTTCGATGAGGTCCAGTGCGGGATGGGGAGGACGGGAAAGTTCTTCGCCTCCGAACATATCGGCGTCGTCCCAGACATCATGACCCTCGCCAAGGGGATTGCCTCCGGTATGCCCCTCGGCGCCATCGTCTCCCGGAAGGAGATCATGAAAACGTGGCCCCCCGGTGCCCACGGAACTACCTTCGGGGGGAACCCGATCTCCTGTGCCGCCGCTATCGCCACAGTAAAGGTAATCCGGGAAGAGGGGCTCCTCGAAAACGCCCGTGCAGTGGGGGAGGTCGCCATGAAGCGCCTCACCGCCATGCGGGAGCGGCACCCCTCCATCGGCGACGTGAGGGGACGGGGGCTGATGATCGGAGTGGAGATTGTTAAAAACGGAAAGGAGCCGGACCCCGAGGGTCTCAAGAGGATCGCCGACTACTCCCTCACGAAGGGGCTGATCCTCCTCGAGTGCGGAACGGAGAGGAGCATCATACGTCTCGCCCCTCCCCTGATAATCGGGGAGGAGGAGATGGAGAGGGGGCTCTCCATCATGGAGGAGGCGTTTGAATCTCTGGAAGGCGGGGAGTAGTTGGAGTGAAGCGCCTGAAAATTCTCATCATGGGGGCGGCGGGGAGGGACTTCCACAACTTCAACACGGTCTACAGGGAGAAC
>JBHHXU010000124.1:0-5469 GCA_046757185.1 Thermodesulfobacteriota bacterium | reverse complement strand
TACCACCGTCCTGTGTATGGTGAACTGTTCACTCTTGTAGTCGATCTTGATATCGCCGGCGCCGGCAACACAGCACCGCCCCATCCCTCTCGCCACAACTGCCGCGTGGGATGTCATGCCCCCCCGTGCCGTGAGAATCCCCTGAGCGGCGTGCATGCCGTGAATATCTTCCGGGGAGGTCTCATGTCGTACCAGGATTACCTTAAGTCCCAGTTTTGCCGCCTTTTCCGCGTCGTCGGCGGAGAAGACAACCTCACCGTAGGCGGCGCCCGGCGAAGCGGGCAGCCCCTTTGTAAGAACATTTCTCTCGGCTTTCGGATCGAGCATGGGGTGGAGCAGCTGGTCGAGCTGGGCCGGGTCAACCCTCTGCACTGCCTCTTTTTCATCGATAAGACCCTCACGTACCATGTCAACGGCAATCTTCACCGCGGCGGCGGCCGTCCTCTTGCCGCTTCTCGTCTGAAGCATCCAGAGCTTCCCTTTCTGAACGGTAAACTCGATATCCTGCATATCCCTGTAGTGGCTCTCCAGTTTTGTATAAACTTCAACCAGCTCGTCGTACGCTCTGGGCATGACCTCTTCCATAGAAAGGAGCGTAGAGTTCTTGCTCCCTGCCTTGTTGATGGGCTGAGGGGTTCTGATGCCGGCGACAACGTCCTCGCCCTGGGCGTTGACGAGGAATTCTCCGAAAAAGATCTTTTCGCCCGTCGAGGGGTCTCTGGTAAAGGCGACACCGGTGGCACAATCGTCGCCCATGTTCCCGTACACCATTGAGCAGACATTCACCGCCGTCCCCCAGTGGTCAGGTATGTTGTTGAGTTTTCTGTAGGTAACCGCCCGCGGCACCTCCCAGGAGTCGAAGACTGCACCGATAGCTCCCCAGAGCTGCTTCCACGGGTCGTCGGGGAAGGGCCGTCCGACCACCTTACGAACCTTTTTCTTGAACTCGCCGACAAGCTCTTTCAGGTCATCCGCCGTCAGGTCGGTATCCTTTTCAACTCCCCTCTTCTTTTTCTTCTCCTCCAGTATCTCATCGAGTATCTCACCGTCCATTCCCATGACGACATTGCCGTACATCTGTATGAAGCGACGGTACGAGTCGTAACCGAACCGCGGGTTTTTCGACTGGCTGATTAATCCCTGAACGGTGTCGTCATTGAGGCCAAGGTTTAACACCGTGTCCATCATACCGGGCATCGAGACCCTGGCGCCGGACCGGACCGACACGAGGAGGGGATTCCTTGTATCGCCGAACTTGGCCTTCATCACCTTCTCCGTCTTTTTGAGGTTCTCCTTCACCGCCTTTTCCAGACCCTTCGGGTATTTTTTATTATTCTGGTCGTAATAGGTGCACACCTCCGTGCTTATGGTAAAACCGGCGGGAACGGGGATGCCGAGGTTGGTCATCTCCGCAAGGTTGGCCCCCTTTCCCCCCAGAAGGTTCTTCATATCCGCTTTTCCCTCCGCCTTACCGGCGCCAAAAAAGTAGACAAACTTTTCTCCTGACATAACAATTCCTCCTATAAGACTAAGGTTCTAGATCGCCAGCTTCGACAGATCCGCAGTTCTGGAATAAAGCTTTTGTATATAACTCAACAGGGTGAGGCGGTTCCTCTGCACCGTCTCATCCTCTACCATCACCATGACTTCATCAAAGAAGGTGTCAATCTTTTCCTTTATCGAAACGAGAGTTGTAAAAACCCCTTCATAGTCGCCATCCTGCAGGTGCCGCTCTATCACGGGGGCTATCTCCTCGGCAACACCCATGAGACCGGCTTCATGCTCCCCCTCAAAGAGGGCGGGATCGGGACGCTCGTCGACGAGGTCGTGACCCTTCAGAATATTGGAGACCCGCTTGAAAGCAACTACGAGGCGTTCACAGTCGGGGTGCCTCTTGAACTCACCGAGGGCCTCTACCCTGCGCACCGCATCCGCCACATCATACCAGGGGGCCGACAGGACCGCATCGATGACATCGAAGGGGTATCCCCTGGAGAGGAGCTGGTTTCTGAGCCTCTCCCTGAAAAACTCGAGGACATCCCTCTCTACCTCGTCAAGAGGCCGTTTGAGTTTATCCTTCAGAAGGAGAAGAGAGGTGCGAAGAATCTCATCGAGGGGCACCCTGAACCCCCTGTCCACGACTATAGAGATTATCCCGAGGGCCTGCCGCCTCAAAGCATACGGATCCGTCGTGCCGGTCGGGAGAAGACCCACACCGAAACAGCCGCAGATCGTATCCATCTTGTCCGCCACGCTTATGAGGGCGCCGCAGAGAGACGCAGGCAACTCACCGCCGGCGGCAGTCGGGAGGTAGTGCTCGCTTATCGCCTTTGAAACCTCCGGGATCTCCCCGGAGCGTTCGGCATAGATGGCACCCATGATCCCCTGAAGGTTCGGGAACTCCCCCACCATGTCAGAGACGAGATCGGCCTTGCAGAGCATCGCTGCACGCCCAATAACGGCCTTTGCAATGTCCCTGTCCTTTGACATATTTGATGCGTCCTTGACGACGCTCTTGCTCAAGAACCCCTCCACCCTCTCACCGGCCTCCATGCTGTTCGTAAGCCCAAGCCTGGCGCCTATCGAGAGTGCCAGCCGGGTGAAACGTTCCACCTTTTCGTAGGAGGTACCGAGGCTCTCCTGATAGACGACATCCTTCAGGGCCTCAACCCTCGCCGCCAGGGGGGTCTCGATATCCCTGTCGTAGTAGAAACGGGCATCGTTCAGTCGCGCCCTGAGGACCCGCTCATTCCCCTTGACGATGACCTCCGGCTTTTTTGTCTCTATATTGGCAACGGTGATAAAGTGGGGCATGAGATGCCCACCTTCATCCACCAGTGAAAAGTACCGCTGGTGCTCCCTCATCGCATTGACCACCACCTCCTGTGGGAGATCGAGGAAGGTGGTATCGAAGCTGCCCAAGAGGACAACGGGGAACTCGACGAGGTTTGCGACCTCATTGAGGAGGGGGATATCCTCAATGCAGCGGCCATTGACCTCCCCCGCCGCCCGTTCGATGCCGTCCCTGATGAGTGCCTTTCTCTCTTCGGGGTCGAGGATGACGTTGGATGATTTCAGTTTATCCCGGTATGTCTTAACAGAGGTGACCTTGACCGGCTTCGGCTTGAGGAACCGGTGCCCTCTGGTATAGGGACCGCTCTCTACATCGCCGACTGCAAAAGGAATCGTCTCACTGCCGTAGAGGGAGAGTATCCAGTGGATGGGTCGGGCGAAGGCTACCTCGCCATCTCCCCACCGCATGGCCTTCGGGAAGGGAATGGTGTCTATCAGTGGAGGGGTTATTTCTCTGAGGAGTTCCCCGGTCTTGCGCCCCTCTATCTTCTTTCTGACGAAGAGGTAGGCGCCCTTTTTGGTCTCGATCACCTCAAGCTCCTCCACGGGCACCCCCTGACCGCGGGCAAAGCCCTCCGCCGCCTTCGTCGGCTTCCCGTCTTTATCGAACCCCTTCTCCCTCGAAGGGCCGGTTACCTCCGTAACGATATCCTCCTGCTCCTCATCAAGCCCCTCGACAATGACGGCGAGCCTCCGGGGGGTGCCAAAGGAGTGTATTGTAGTGAAATGGCAACGATTTTCATGGAGGGCCTTCTCCATCTGCCCTTTCATTGCACTGACAGCCTGGGTGATGAACCCGGCGGGGATCTCCTCGGTCCCAATTTCGAGAATAAAATCCTTTGACATGAGTGCAGTAGTGGGAAAATTTGAGCGCACATACTGTACCAGATTCAGGAGAAATTGCCAACTTTTTTATCCATTGGGCGCTGGTTTTTGGCTCATTTGGCAGGATGCCCGCCGTTACGGCGTCAAGATACACAATCACAGCCCCCCCTTTGCGAGACACGATGAACATGAAGGACTATGGAGATATCATAGAGAGCAGAGAAAGGGATTTTTCTCACCTTCTATACCGTAACTTTTCATTCACTACCGCCCATCTACGAATCCCCAAAAAGGTTCCTGAGCTTCTTCATGGCATCCTCCTGTTTGCTGTCCCCATTTTTCCCCTCTGAATCCCCGAACTGAAAGTAGTCACAGAAGTTTGCCCTCTCCTTCTTCACCACCCGCTCAGCGGAGGGCTCCCTGCATTCGTTGTATGCCCCCTCGTCGTAGAAGGTGCAGTTGAGGCAAACCTTCAGGTCAGAGTCGCAGAAGGGGCAGGTGTCCCCCCTTCCAGGTCTCCCCTCTATCGTCAACTCCCTCGTGCACGAAAAGCATCTCGCCATGACTCCCTCCCTCCGTTTCACGCTCTCCTTGTAAGCTGTAGCTATCGAAAAGTAGGTGCTTTCTTCTTACATTAAATGATGGTAAAGTTAAAGTCATTTTTTAACGACACCATGATGAGGCCGATAGAGGGTCTGAAGGAAGGTAACAACAATGATAACTCTTGTTGGGATTTCTGGCAGCCTGAGAAAGGGTTCATTTAATACCAGTCTGCTCCGTGCTGCCGCTGAGCTTGCGCCGGATGGTTGCACTGTGGACATTGCCCTTATCAGGGGTATCCCCCTCTATGACGGAGACATGGAGGAGACAGAAGGTATTCCCAGGGCGGTCGTTGATCTAAAGGAGCGTATTGCAGACTCGGACGCTCTTCTCCTAGCAACCCCTGAATACAACCATTCGATTCCAGGAGTTTTCAAGAACGCCATTGACTAGCTCTCAAGACCGCCTGACGACAAGTCCCGCGTATTTGGCAGCAAGCCTGTAGGTATTATGGGGGCAACTCCGGGGCGGATGGGAACCTGCTTTGCGCAGACAGCGTGGCTACCTGTCATAAGAGCGCTGGGGATGAGGCCGTGGTTCGGAATGGAGCTCTACGTGGGCAGCGCAGCAAAGGTTTTTGATGCCTCGGGAGTGCTTGTCGATGACAAGGTGCGGAATCGACTGAAGGCATTCATGGAGGGCTTCGCGGAGTTTGCCTCGCGGTAAAGGTGACTGCAACTGCGTATAAACACCGGGCAGTGAAAACCTGAGGCGCTCGGTTGAGGGAGGTAACCAATTATGGGCAATACAGTTCAAGTGAGACACGCTGTTGAAATGAAGGAGGGTAATGGGGCGGATGTCAAACGTCTCATGCCCGTGCCCGGCTTTATGAACTATGATCCCTTTGTGCTGTGGGACCACTTCGATGTGCGTCCGGACGCCGGATTCCCCGACCACCCCCATCGTGGCTTCGAGGCCATCACCTATGTCTTTGAAGGCTCGATGAACCATAAAGACAATCTCGGGAATGAATCGACCGTTACCAGAGGGGGGGCACAGCGCTTCACCGCAGGGAAGGGGATTGTCCATTCAGAGATGCCGTCGCCGGAAGGACATACGAGGGGGATTCAACTCTGGATTAATCTGCCTGCACGTTTAAAAACGATCCAGCCTGCCTATCAACAGGTTGACGCTCATGATATGCAGGAGCAGGTTATTGATAAGGGTACACTACGTGTCATCACAGGTGAG
>JBHHXU010000123.1:0-5489 GCA_046757185.1 Thermodesulfobacteriota bacterium | reverse complement strand
TTCAGTGTCTTCTATTACCTTGATCGTAAAGATGAAAATAACAACCTCTTCGTTTTTACACAAAAGTCTTGACGTTACCTCTCGGGAAATACCACTTGACAATTACGGGGCTTAAGTATATTTTGAAGGTTCTTTATGTATATTACGGAGGGGGGGGCAATGAGTATGAAGCGATTTATATGGGTAGCTGTCTTTATGCTGGCGGTCTCTTTCGCCGGGAGTGCCGTTGCGGCCGACGGCAGAGCGATATTCATGTCCAGGTGCAAGAATTGCCATGGGAAGGACGGTATGGGCGGCACACTGGCGCCTAAACTGAGGGGAAGTGAATTCATTAAAGGCGATCCGGATGAGATTAAGAACACTATCGCGACCGGCCGTACGGGGAGGCAGAAGAGGTACAGGAACCTTCCCATGTCGATGCCGAGATTTACCTTTTCCGTGGAAGAGTTGAATGCACAGGTGGAATTCCTCAAGAGTGAGGAGTTTGGCGGCGGCGGTGGCACTACATCCTCCGCACTCGATGGTGCCGTAATCTATAAAGAGAAATGCAAGATGTGCCACATGCACGAAGGGAGAGGGGGCTCTATGGCGCCCAAACTGGCAGCGACCCACTTCATAAGAGGGGACGCCGAGGCTATTAAAGAGGTCATCCTCAATGGTCGCTCAGGAATCGAGAAACACTCGACCTACCCGATGTCGATGCCCAAGTTCGTATTTACCGATGCTGAACTTGATGCCCTGATATCATATCTCCAAAACCTGTAGTTGTTGGAGATGTTGTTGTGCGAAGGGCTCTGGTACTATTGCCAGAGCCCTTTTTCGTGGATAAGACCGCCCCTTTTATACCTTATGATTCTCTCCTCTTTTAAACGGCGACCCAGGCATGGCATGACAATCCCACGACGATGATTATGACAGGGACACAACAATTCCAGCGGCGATGGTATGGTCATGGATGATATCGGCTGATACCGGGAAGGAGTAAGGTGGTGGAGAGGAGGAGAGTGAAAAAAACTGGCGGTCATACCGTGGGGATATACATCCACATTCCTTTCTGTTTGAAGAAGTGTCCCTACTGTAGCTTCAACTCTCTCGAATCCCCTCAAGACGACTATGGGCCCTATATCGATGCCCTCCTTGAGGAGTTAGCTCGCAGGTCTGAGGAATTCCCCTTCCCCTCCGAGAGGGAGATCGAATCACTCTACATAGGGGGTGGTACCCCATCCCTTCTTCCTGCAGGGGAGATTGATCGGTTGATTGAGGGGGTGAGATGGGTGATGCCTCTTCAGGATGATGCGGAGGTCACCATCGAAGCAAATCCGGGAACGGTAGATATCAAGAGTCTCAAAGGCTTGAGAGGGACAGGGATTAACAGACTAAGCCTCGGCATCCAATCAGTTAACGACAGGAGCCTTAAAACCCTCGGCAGGATACACTCGAGTATGGATGGTATGGCGGCCTTTCAATCTACCAGAGATGCGGGTTTTGAGAATATCGGCATCGACCTCATCTTTGGTCTGCCGGAGCAGACCCTAGAGGATTGGCGGGGGGATGTAGAAAAAGTCATCATGATGCGGCCTGAGCATATATCCCTCTACTCCCTGATGATGGAGGAGGGGACACCCTTCTACGAGCGGTACGGGGCCGGAGGTTTGTCAACGCCTTTCGAGGAGGAGGTGGTTGTAATGTACCGATGGGCACTGGAACGGTTTGAAGAGGTGGGCTACCACCAGTATGAGGTATCCAACCTGGCTCTCCCCGGTTTTGAATCCCGACATAACACCCGGTACTGGCGCCATGGGGACTATATCGGTCTCGGCGCGGGGGCTCACTCCTATACGGTATCGCCCGGATGGGGGCGGAGGTGGTGGAATATCCCGGACCCGGGAGATTACATTGAGAGCATTACATTGAATGGACAAGCCGTAGATGGGGAGGAGGAGCTGACACGGGATGATGCTCTCCTTGAGGCCATCTTCCTCGGCCTCAGGAGGAGGGAGGGGATAGAGGTCGGACAGTTTGTGGACAGGTTCGGAGTCTCTCCCGCCGAGTGCCTCCCTCTGGAGAGACTTAAAGTACGGGGACTCGTCTCCTGCGATGGCGGCAGGTTGAGGCTGACAGAGGAGGGGGTAATCCTTTCAGACGAGGTATCTGCCACTGTTCAGGGGGTATCATCACCGGAAACGGCATTGTGCCGGCAGGCGGGATATGCTATATAGTCATAAAGCAGCTTATTAGCTTCGTTAGCTTGTTAGCTTATTAGGAAAAACAGGAACGAATCAACCTAAGAAGCTGAAAAGCTATCCCCTAAAAAGCTAATGAAGCTCATAAGCTAAGAAGCTAAGAACTAGAAAGGTATCAACTATGTCTACACAGTCTACAATCCTCAAGATCGCCCAATCCGCAAAGGAGGCGTCTTTGGAGGTTGCCAATCTCAATTCCGATGTCAAGGACAGTGCCCTCCTGCGGATGGCGGAGGGACTCCTCAGAGGGGGCGACCTCATCAAGGAGGCGAACAGGAGGGACCTTGAGGGGGCGGAGGCGCAGGGGCTCTCGAAGGCGATGGTGGACAGGCTTACCATCAGCGACAGGGTCTTGAACGGGATGGCGGAGAGCCTGAAGGCCGTGGCCGGGCTGCCCGATCCCGTTGGTGAGATAACCACCATGAGGAGGAGGCCCAACAATCTTCTCGTAGGGAAGATGAGAATTCCCCTCGGTGTCATCGGCATCATCTATGAGGCGAGGCCGAATGTCACCGCCGAGGCTGCCGGTCTCTGCCTGAAGAGCGGGAATACCGTTATCCTCCGCGGCGGGAGTGAGGCGATAAACTCCAACCTCGCCGTGGCGGAGGTGCTGCAGGAGGCGTGCAGGGCGGAGGGAATACCGGAGACGGCAATCCAGGTCCTCCCCACGACGGAGCGGGCTGCAGTCATGGAGATGTTGAAGCTCGAGGATTACATAGACCTCATCATCCCCCGTGGTGGAGAGGGGCTCATCAGGTCCGTGGTGGAGAACTCCAGGATACCCGTCATCAAGCACTATAAGGGGGTCTGCCATGTCTATGTTGATGAGTTCGCCGACATCGAGATGGCGTTGGAGATTTGCTTCAACGCGAAGGTGCAGAGGCCCGGTGTCTGCAACGCGATGGAGACGATGCTCGTACACCGCGCGGTGGCGGAAGAGTTTCTCCCGCAGATGGGGAGACGGTTCGAAGAGGCCGGCGTTGAGCTGAGGGGGTGTGAAGAGACGGTGAGACTTGTCCCCTCTTCGAAGGCTGCATCCGAGGAGGATTGGTCGAGGGAGTATCTCGACCTCGTCCTGGCGGTCAGGGTGGTCGACAGTATGGATGAGGCGATTGCCCATATCGCCCGGTACGGCTCTCTCCATACTGAGGCTATCGTGACGAAGGATTACGGCAATGCCCACCGTTTTTTAAGGGAGGTAAACTCCTCGACAGTACTCATCAATGCGTCAACGCGGTTCAGCGACGGTTTCCAGCTCGGCCTCGGTGCAGAGATCGGCATCTCAACGACAAAAATACACGCCTTCGGGCCGATGGGACTTGAGGAGCTGACGACACGAAAGTTCATCGTCTACGGGGAAGGCCAGGTGAGGGGGTAGGAGCAGCGATGCGCATTGCCGTCATGGGGGGCACATTCAACCCCATCCATTACGGGCACCTGAGGGTTGCCGAGGAGGTGCGGGATCTCATCAAGATCGATAGGGTTGTTTTTATCCCCGCATGCCATCCCCCCCATAAAAACGATCGTTCCTTTATTGCCTCAGAGCACAGGCTGAGTATGGTAAAGCTCGCAATCGAGGACAACCACGCTTTTTACGTATCGGACAGGGAGATAAGGAGAGGGGGCAAGTCTTATTCGGTAGAGACCCTCAGAGAGATACACGCTGAAGAACCGGGGGCTGATATCCATTTCATCGTTGGCGCCGACTCCTTTAATGAGATAACGACCTGGCACGAGTATGGGGAGCTCTTCACACTTGCCAATATCATCGTAGTCCCCCGGCCTGGCTACCCCGCGAAGCGGGTGGATGAAGTACTGCCGGTTGCGGAGGCGTGCAAGTTCTGGTATGATGAGGCCCGTGATATCTACCCCAACGACTACGGGAGATTCGTCCAGTTCGTGGAGACGACACGTATGGGGATCTCTGCATCAAGGATCAGGGATATGGTAAAACAGGGTGTCTCGGTGAGATATCTCCTTCCACCTACAGTCGGGGGGTACATAGAGAAGGAGCAACTGTACAGGTAACGTCGTGTAAGAGGGAGGGACAGGAGAACTGGATTCAAAAGAAAAGGGCCTTGCAATAGTCAGATTGGCCCTCACGAAGCAGGCAGAAGATTTAATCATTATAGATATCGGCAGGCTCTCCTCCATTGCCGATTACCTCTTTGTCTGCAGCGGCACGTCGGACAGGCAGGTGCAGGCTGTTTCACGATACATCCTCGATGAGTTGGAGAAGGAGGGAATCAGACCCCTGGGGACGGAGGGAGTGGATGAGGGGCGGTGGGCGCTCCTCGATTACGGTGACATCGTTGTCCATATATTCCTCGATCCCGTAAGGGAGTACTATGATCTGGAGGGGTTGTGGGCCGACGCGCCGAGGGTCGATCTGGGAGAGCTCCTGGAGATGGAAAAGGGCAGAGGGGTGTAATTGAAACTGCTCATTATCGGCGTCGGCAGGGTTCGGACCGGTTATATAAGGGAGGGGATCGAGGGGTACCTGAAACGCATCAGGAGGTACATCCCCCTCAACACCGTCGATATAAGGGAAGAGAGACAGACATCGGGGAACCCCCTCACTGCGGTATTAAAGAGAGAAGGTGAGCGGGTTCTCTCTAAGATAGAGAAGAACGACTTTGTGATTGTTTTGCACGAGGCCGGAACCCACCTTACCTCAAGTGGTTTTGCAGCCCTCATTGAGAGACTCCTCTCCGGCGGGAAGAAGAGGACCTGTTTCATTGTCGGCGGGGCCTACGGTCTTCACCCCTCGGTGTTTGAAAGGGCGGATATGGCGCTCTCTCTCTCGAAGATGACTCTCCCCCATGAGGTGACGAGGCTCGTCCTGATAGAGCAGATATACCGGGCCTTCACGATTATCAAGGGGGAGCCGTATTCGCACTGAACCTGGCTTGATTAGCTATCTACTGAAAAATATCAATCGCCAAAGCAAACAAGGTAAACCAGGTAAACCTTCTTAACTATGAAAAAGGTTCTTCTTATAGTCATGGATGGGTGGGGTCTGAACCCCCGTGAGGAGGCGAATGCCACCTTCATCGCTAAGACCCCTCATCTCGACAGATTCTATCGTGAGTACCCTACGACGAAGCTGAATGCCTCCGGACTTGCCGTCGGGCTCCCTGAGGGGCAGATGGGAAATTCCGAGGTGGGCCACCTGACGCTCGGTTCCGGGCGGGTTATCCTCCAGGAGTTGACGAGGATAAGTAAGGCTGTAGAGACCGGTGAGTT
>JBHHXU010000122.1:0-5514 GCA_046757185.1 Thermodesulfobacteriota bacterium | reverse complement strand
ATCGGTGAGGAGGCGGCGAGGAAGTACGGTGTCCCCTTTTATTATGACGATTTCAGACCGGGGTGGAGGGAGGGGATCAGGGAATCAAAGGAGATGGGCCTCTACCGTCAGCAGTACTGCGGCTGCATCTACAGTGAAAAGGAGCGGTACCTTGGGGAGAAGGCCAAGTCAGCCTGACCATGCGATAGTTTGGTGTTGCAGCAGGTTCGTTCCCGGAGTATGACGGGAGGGAGAAAAACTGTAAAATATACACGTATCCTTTGTAAATGGAGAAGTGTGGGATGTGATGCTGCTACATCTCGTTTAATGAAGGAGGAGGGTCTCTATGGCGAAAAAGGGGTATAAACGGCGAAGGTATCTCGTACACGAGATTCAGAAGAAGTATGCCGTCATCATAGCGCTTCTCCTGACCGTCTATACTGTCCTCCTCGCTCTTTTTCTCTTTGTACCCCCGGCGATAAAGCTGATCTCCGATGTTTCTCTCAGGGAGAAGGGAGAGGCCGCAACCCGGTTCCTCGTGCTGGCCGAGCACCTCTGGCCTGCCATTATAGCAAGCATTGTTATTATAGCGATTATCAGTATCGTTATTACCCATCGTCTGGCGGGACCGCTCTACCGGTTCGAGGCGACGGCACAAAGAATTATCGACGGCGACCTCTCCACGAGGATTAAACTCCGTGAGAAGGACGACCTGGCACGGTTTGCGGAGCTTTTTAATCAGGCGATCGATAACATTAACGGAGCGATGGTGGAGATGAGGAAATCTGAGGCCGAGATGGGCGGAGCGCTCAATAAGGTTCAATCTGATTCGGTAGTAAAGGAGAAGGAAAGACTTCTCAAGGATATTGTCGCTGTTGCCAGAGAGCGTGAGAAGATGGCCGCCGTACTGGAGAGGTTCGACCTCTCCGAACGCTCATAACCGGGAATCGTCTCGTATGAAAAAAAGGGGCGGCTTTACCTTTTTGGAAATAATGGTCGTGATGGTTGTCATAGCGGTATTGGCAACCATCGCCATTCCCACCTATTCCAATTTTGTCAAGAGGGCCAAGAGGGTGGAGGCCCAGCAGTCATTGAGCGAGATAGGGAAGAGGGAGACGGTCTACTTCATCGACAACGGGGTCTATTCAAACGACCTCGTAGCAGTCGGGTTTGATACGACGAAGCTCAAGTACTATACGATCTCTGTTGCGGTAGGGGTGCCTCCTGACAGCTTTGTGGCGACGGCGACGGGGAATATCGATCGTGATGGGGACCTCGATGTCTGGACGATAGATGAGACGACCAACCTCAACCATGTCAGTATCGACTGACGGGGGAGGGGTTGTGACGGGAATGCCCGATCAGGGGGAAGGGAAGCGTAGATGACAGAAGCGAAGAAGGAACGTATTGAGCGACTGAAGGGGGTTCTCCTTGAGCAAAAGAGGGAGGTGTGGGGGAGGGTCCGTGAGGAGCTCTTTGAAAAGCTCGGAAGAGAGTACCACGAGCAATTTGACATCCCCCAGGATATTGAAGACCTGGCACTCCTTGATCTCATTGAAGAGACGGGCCTCACATTGACGGATATTAAATGTCGGGAGCTGACAGAGATAGAGGAGGCATTGAAGAGGCTGGAAGAGGGGCGTTACGGCACCTGTGCCGACTGTGGTGGGGAGATTGATGAAGAGCGCCTCAGAGTCTTGCCCTTCACGGTCAGTTGTGTTGCCTGTCAGAGGGAGAAGGAGAGGGGTGAATAGACACCTTTTCAGGGTTGCGTTATGGAGATGAGGCTGGGCGAGTATGTAATGAAGAAGGGGCTCATTACCCGTGATCAGCTGCGGGAGGCTCTGCTGATCCAGCGTGGGGGCGATAAGAGCCTCAGTTTGAAACCTGGGGAAAAAATAGGGAAGATACTCCTCGCCAAGGGGTTCATGGCCCCCATGACCCTCGTGCGGGTCCTCTGCGAGCAGAAGGAGAATATAGACTTCCTCCTGATAGGGGAGTACCTAGTGGAGCCGAGGGTCATTACGTGGCTTAACGAGAAGATTGCGGTAAGGCTTCACCTCCTTCCGCTGGTCTCCATGGGCGATGATATGTTCATCGTTGCCTCCAACAGGGCGATCCCCGAAAAGAAACTTGAGGAGTTCGGGAGGGCGATAAAACGAAAGGTTGAGGTCATCGTCGTAAGCGACAGGAACCTCGATGCCATTATCAAGAAGTGCTACACCACCTTCAAGAAGAGGGGCATAAGCAGCGTTCGTATCGGGGAGATCCTCGTCAGGGATAAGTACCTTACCCAGCAGGAGCTCAATAAGGCCCTTGAGGAGAGCACAAAGAGACAGAGGATGCTCGGAAAGGTGTTGATAGAGCGGGGGAAAGTCAACGAGAAAGACTTTTTCCGTATCCTTTCGGTACAGAGGAAAATGCCCCTCATATCGGCCCAGGATATCCTCCCCATCCTCGACAAGGGTCTCATAAAGAACATCTCAAAGGCCTTCTCCCTTCGTAACCTCATCGTCCCCTATCTGCAGGAGGGGGACAAGGTCTCAGCCATAACCGCCGAACCGTCGATAAACCCCGATGAGTTCAAGCGCGCCATGCGGTGCAAGAAGATAGAGCTTGGGCTCGCCACCTACTCGGACATAGAGCTCATCCTGAGGACCATCTATGCGGACAGGGATGTTGAGATTATCGAGGAGAGCAGTGTCGAGGGGGATGACCTTGAGGATCTCCCTATCGAGGATGAACTGGCGCCGGTCCCCATCGAGGAGATAGGGGCCCTCACCAAGAGGTATCAGAAGGTGACGAGCACCCTCCTCCTTGAGGCGATAAAGAGGAGGGCGAGCGATATACATATAGAGCACTACGAGAAGGATATCTGTGTGCGGTTCAGGATAGACGGTACCCTCTACGATATCGACTACCTCCCCATCAATAAGAGGAACAGCGGGGGGGTGGTCAACGTCATAAAGGTTCAGTCCGATCTCGACATTGCGGAGCGAAGACTCCCCCAGGGGGGGAGGTTCAGGAAAAAGACGAGGGATGAGGGGGTGTACGACTTCAGGGTACAGACACAGCCGACGCTCCACGGGGAGAACATCGTCATACGGGTGCTGAACCAGTCGAGCCCTCTTCTGGCGCTCAACGAGCTCGGTTTTTCACAGGACGTACTGGTACGGTACGAGAAGCTGATACAAAACCCGTCGGGCCTCATACTGCTCACCGGTCCGACGGGGAGCGGCAAGACGACGACCCTCTACTCCACCCTCGGTCTTCTCAGGAAGGATCTGAGGAAGAAGATCGTTACTATCGAGGACCCTGTTGAGTACTCCATCGAGAGGATACAGCAGGCACAGGTGAAGGAGGAGATAGGATACAACTTTGCGCAGGCGACGCGGGCCTTTTTAAGAGAGGACCCCGATATCATTCTTATCGGCGAGATCAGGGATTTCGAAACCGCCATCGAGGCCATGAGGGCGAGCCAGACGGGACACCTGGTCTTCTCCACCCTCCATACGAACAATACCATTGAGACGGTTCAGCGCCTCATAGATATCGGAATCAATCAGAGCACCATAGCGTCAGAACTCCTCACCATTATCTCTCAGAGGCTTGCCAAGCGGAACTGCCCTGACTGCAGAAAGGAGTACAAACCGGCCAAAGGGCTTCTCGATGCCTTCTACCCCTATGGAGTTCCGTCGGGGCTCACTTTTTATAAGAGTGGTGGCTGTGAGTCGTGTGACTTCAAGGGGCACAGCGGCAGGATCGCCGTCTATGAGTGCTGGTTCCTCGATATTGAGAGCAAGCGTCTCATCGTTGAAAAGGCGGATTTCGGGGAGCTTTTTAACAGGGCACTTGAACAGGGGATGATACCTATGATAAAGGATGCACTCATGAAGGTAGAGGCGGGGCTTATCCCGATTGACGAGCTGCCTGAGATAATACCGTACTTTCAGATTGTTAACTGGAGGGAGTACCACCAGCATACCTTCGCGGCAGGACCGTCCCTTGCGATAAGCAGGTAGTTCCCCTCAAGGTTGTGACCGCCATTCCCACTGACTGATGCCATCTAGCGGGGGATAGGAATAGAATGTGCTCTTAATCATCTCACTTCACGGGAAACGGGATGTGACGATAGTTTTAATATAATGGTGAGTTGCTGAGGGCCCGGTATCGGAAAAAGAGCAGTGCTCCCCCTTCAAGGTGCAATTTGTGAAGACGGTACAACAGCTCTCTTCGGGAGGCGTCATATTCCGCCGCAAAAACGAAGAGGTTGAGGTCGCCCTGATTGCCGTCAAGGAGGGGGAGGTATGGGAACTCCCCAAGGGGCTTGTCGAGGAGGGGGAAAATATAGCGAGGACCGCCCACCGTGAGGTCAGGGAGAAGACAGGTCTCGACGGGAGGATACTCCGGAAGATAGACAGTATTCACTACTTCTACAGCCACAAGGAGGGGGAAGAGACGACGAGGTTCTTCAAAATAGTCTATTTCTTCCTCATGGAGTACGCGGAAGGGGATGTGGCCGATCACGATGATGAGGTGGATGACTGCCGCTGGTTTCCCATGGACGACGCGATCGAGCGGGTTGAGTACGAGAATGAGAGGAATATTCTCCTCAGGGCACGGGAGATGATTCAGAATCTGTAGGAACGTCCTCATGAACGGTTGAGGTTCTCTTCTATTAAGAGGCAATGGTGTGAACTGACCATGTCATTTTCAATTGAGCGGAAAGAGGAAAGAGGAATATGGGAGAGACAATTACTCCGGAACTGATTGAAGAGCACGGCCTTACCGACGAAGAGTACGAGAGGATTGTGGCGTCCCTGGGGAGGGCGCCGAACCTGGTAGAGCTCGGCATCTTTTCGGTCATGTGGAGCGAGCACTGCTCCTATAAATCGTCACGTGTCCACCTGAAAAAATTTCCGACCGAAGGTCCCCATGTCATTCAGGGTCCCGGTGAGAATGCGGGGATAGTGGATATTGGTGACGGTCTTGCCGTTGCCTTCAAGATGGAGAGCCACAACCACCCCACCTATATCGAACCCTTTCAGGGGGCCGCGACGGGTGTAGGCGGAATCCTTCGGGATGTCTTTACTATGGGGGCGAGGCCGGTCGCACTCCTCAACTCCCTCCATTTTGGATCGACGGCGCACCACAAGACGGGGGCACTCCTCGAAGGGGCTGTGGCGGGGATAGCACAGTACGGAAACTGCATCGGCGTCCCCACCGTCGGTGGTGAGCTCTCTTTCCATGAGTCGTACGACGGGAACTGTCTCGTCAATGCAATGGCGGTCGGCGTCGTCAAGCAAAACAAGATATTCCTTGGGGAGGCGTCGGGAGTCGGCAACCCCGTCATGTACGTGGGGTCAAAAACAGGGAGGGACGGCATCCACGGCGCAACGATGGCCTCCGACAGCTTTGGTGAGGGGGGGGAGGAGAGGCGGCCCACGGTGCAGGTCGGCGATCCCTTTACGGAGAAGCTCCTCCTGGAGGCGTGTCTTGAGGTGTTCAAGACCGATTGCATTGTGGGGATTCAGG
>JBHHXU010000121.1:0-5523 GCA_046757185.1 Thermodesulfobacteriota bacterium | reverse complement strand
TCTGCCCTCACTGCATAACAGTTTTGTAAACTGGGACGACGATGTATACATTTATGAAAACAGGGGAATCCAGTCCCTGGATGCCGGGTTTTTAAAGTGGGCTTTTACCACCGTTGTCGGCTCTAATTGGCATCCTCTCACACTGTTGTCCCATGGGCTGGATTATGCCGTCTGGGGCCTGGAACCATGGGGTCACCACCTCACGAACACACTATTTCATACATGTAATACGGCTCTGGTTTTTATTCTGACATTCTGGCTGGTAAAACAGGGCATGTCTATAAGAAGCAGTACCGCGGGGTTGAATAAGGCGGCGCTCATAGCAGGTGTCGTCACGGCACTTCTCTTCGGGATACATCCGCTGCATGTGGAATCCGTGGCATGGGCATCAGAAAGAAAGGACCTCTTGTGCGCATTCTTTTTTTTATTGTCCATCCTTGCATACCTCTTTTACGCTTCCTCCACTTATTCAAGAAAAATAATACCTTATGTGGCAGCATTGGCGTTGTTTACCATGGCTCTTTTAAGCAAACCCATGGCTGTCACTCTACCACTTGTTTTACTGCTCCTCGACATCTATCCTCTCGAACGGCTGCCGGGGAAAGGCACACCGGGGATTACCAGAGGTGTCATGGTAGAAAAAGCGCCTTTTTTGGCCTTAAGCCTTCTATCATCGCTGGCAACAATCTGGGCTCAACGCACAGGAGGGGCGCTCGCTACATTCGATGTATACCCCCTTCCCTCACGTATCTTAGTGGCCCTGCGTGCCTATATGTTCTATCTCTATAAAATGGTCCTTCCGTTAAACCTGGCGCCGCTTTACCCATACCCTGAGAAGATAGAGCTTTTATCCCTTGAGTATTTAGGCTCTCTTCTCCTTTTAACAGTACTCACCCTTGCCTCAATCATAACATTTAGAAGATATAAGTATATCTCTGCTGCCTGGTTTTACTATATAGTCACACTTCTGCCGGTCATAGGGATCGTACAGGTCGGTATACAGGCCGCAGCTGACCGTTACACATACCTGCCGAGTCTGGGACCCTTCATCCTTTTCGGGGTTGTTATTGGATTCATTACTGAAAGACATTCAAGAATACACACGCTGCTCATAAGTGCCTCTCTTGCACTTATGTTTATTTTTTGGGGAATCAGCACGAGACACCAGATTGCTCTTTGGAAAGACTCCATGACCCTCTGGTCTCATGAGATTAACCTCTTTCCCGAGAGAGCCTACAGCGCCTATACCAACCGAGGAAACAGTTACTTTGACGAAGGAAACTATAAACTGGCGATAGAGGATTTCAACAAGTCAATTGCAATTAACCCCCAATACGAAAAGGCTTACAGCAATCGTGGGAATATCTATTACAGATTAGGGAATAATAGACAGGCGTTATTAGACTTTAATACGGCTCTGGAGCTTGATCCTCAATATGAGCACGGTTATTACAATCGTGGAACTCTGTACCTCAGTTCAGGAAACTATCGGCAGGCGATCAAAGATTTTAGTAGCGTAATCGACTTAAACCCTCAATATGCCACGGCATACAATAATCGAGGAAGCGCCTATCACAGCTTGGGAGATTACCATCTGGCGATCAAGGACTTTGACAAGGCTATCGAACTTAATCCTTACCCTGCTGAATTCCACTATAATCGCGGAGTTGTTTATATCAGTATGGAAAACCATCAGCAGGCAATAGAAAACCTCAATAAAGCCCTTGAACTTAATCCTCAATATTTCGACGCCTATTATAATCGTGGGATAGCCTTCTATAACCTGGGAAATCATCAGAAGGCTATTGAAGACCTCAATAAGGCCCTTGAGATTAACCCTCGAGACGCGGAAACATACTATAGTTTAAGTCTGATTTACTCTCACCTGGGCAAGACGGAGCTGTCACGAATCAATTACAGAAAGGCCGTCAGACTGGGATTTAAAGAATGATAGGTGAAACGAGAGTGGTTACAAAGAACGTCTGAATTATTTTACACAAGCAACTTACATAAAAAAGAGCCCTACATATAAGTTCATATCCTCACCGCTCCAGGAAGACAGGGCCCTGAACGGCACGAATGACATGCTCCGTTGTGCTGCCGAGGACCATCTCGACGATCCTCGAGTGGTGGGAGACCCCCATGAAGAGCATATCGTGCCCCTTCTCCTCATAGCAGGCGACGATCTCCCTGTAGGCGGCGCCCTCACGGCTGATATACTCCGCCTCGACCCCGTACGGTTTGAGATACTCCTCGGCCTCGTTGAGGAGCCGGTCGCCCTCCTCCCCCTCTGCAACGGCAAGAACGGTCAGGGGGCGCCCCAATGTCTTCACCAGCTCGGCAGCCGAGTGCATGGCCTTCGCGGCGGTAGCGCCACCGTCATAGGCGAGAAGGGGTCGCGCAGGTTCCTTGAAGCGGTCGGGCACGACGAGGACCGGCCTTGACGCCCTCCTGATGACACCCTCGGTGGTGGAGCCGAGGAGACCGTACTCAAACTCAACATTGACTCCGAACCTTCCCATGATGACAAGGTCGGCCACCTTAGCTCTTTCGCATATCTCACTCACCACCACACCGGAACCGAGAGTTTTTTCACACTCGACCCCCTCGCTCTCGCACCGCTCGACAAAGCTGTTCAGGATCTCCTCCCCTCTCGCTTCGAGCATCTCGCGCATCTTCGTCGAGAAGTTGAGGTACGGCTCAAAACCGAGGGAACCTGAGATGTCGTGGAAGAAGGGGCCCTCCAGCGTCACGATATCCACCACGTAGAGACCAGTAATCTTCGCCTCCGTCCGCCGGGCAAGCCAGATACCGTAATCGAGGGCGGCGGCGCCGTGGTCTGAACCGTCCTGTGGAATAAGAATATGCTTGATCACGAAAACCTCCCTTTTTTAGCTTCTTAGCTTCTTCGCTTGTTAGCTTATCACGGAAAAATAGGGGCAAACCATCCTAAAAAGCTAAGCAGCTAACAAGCTCATTCCTGCTCTATACCGGTACAGGTTCCGCCTGACGCTCCCACCGTATGACAATTTCCTCCGCGAGCACCTCCGTCCTGAAGTGGTCCCCCTCCTTCCAGTGGAGGGTCACCGGTATCTTGACCTTCTCATCGATACTCCTCTTCAGGAACCTGGCACCGTACTTCCGGCTGTACCCCGATTCGACCAGTATATCGAGGGCCTCTTCGGTAACGGTGAGGGTCTTTCCGCTCTCCCCCATCTGGGCGCCGATGGCATCCAGATACATCCGGGCTATGGACTTTACCTCATCCCTCGTCAGGGGTGAGAAGACAATGATATCGTCGATTCTGTTGAGAAATTCCGGCGAAAAAGTGTTCTCAACCTTCTTCATGATGTCCTTTTTCAGGCCATCGACCCTCTGCCCTTCGGGGAGGAACCCCAGCGGTCGGGAGACAAACCGGAGGAACTCGTCTGCACCGAGGTTGCTGGTCATGATGATGACGGTATCGCTGAAATAGACCCTCTTCCCCCTGCCGTCGGTGAGCCACCCTTCATCGAAGACCTGGAGGAGGAGATTGAGCACGTACGGGTTCGCCTTCTCAACCTCATCGAGGAGGACGACAGAGTAGGGGTTCTCTCTCACCTGGTTCGTGAGCAGCCCCCCTCGCTCGGAACCCACGATGCCCCGCGGCATCCCTATCAGCTTGTCGATGGCGATGGAGGAGTCTCCATACTCGCTCATATCGAGCCTGATCATCTTCCCGTCGTCGCCGAAGAGGAATCCGGCGAGGGCCCTCGCAAGCTCGGTCTTGCCTACCCCCGTCGGACCGAGGAAGAGAAGGACGCCGTCCGGCCTGGCGTAGTTCTCCTTGAGGGGACCCTTGTTCAGCCTCAACCTCCTGGCCAGAGAGGCAATAGCCTCTCTCTGACCCACCACCCGACCCGTGAGGGCGGACTCCATCTCGTTGAACCGTCCGACCGTATCCCTCCGTATCATATCCCACGGGATCCTGGTCTCCTGTGATATGACCTCGATAATATCTTCAGGCTTTACCGGTTCGGAGGGCCTGTTGATCTCGACCTTTACACACGCCGTATTGAGCCATCCTATCGCCTTGTCGGGGAGACGGAGCCCCCTCATGTACCGCTGGCTCAGAAGGAGGAGGATATCGAGCGCCTCGTCGGTTATCTTAACGGAGTAGTTCCGCTCGAGCCGCGGCTTGATGCCGGCGAGGATCTCCCGCGTGTCGTCGAGGGACGGCTCCGCTACATTGACGAGCCTGAACCGTCTCGCAAGGGCCTCATCCTCCGCAATATACTCCTTATACTCCGCCAGGGTTGTGGCCCCTATTATCTGCACCTCCCCCCTGGCGAGGGTCGATTTGAATATGTTCGCCGCATCCGACGGCACCCCCATCGCGCTCCCCGCACCGATGAGGGTGTGTACCTCGTCTATAAAGAGGATGATGTTCCCCTTCTCCCGTATCTCCTTTATAATCTTCTCAACCCTGTCCTCGAACATGCCCCGGAAGATCGTCCCGGCAACAACCGAGTTCATCTGGAGGTTCAGTATCTGCTTCTCCCTCAATCTCGTCGGGACGGTGTGGGGCTCCAACTCAATCCTCCTCGCCAGACCCTCCACAATCGCAGTCTTCCCCACCCCCGGCTCTCCCACTATCATGACCGAGTTGCTCCTCTCCACATGATAGAGGACCTCGATGACCTGATCTATCTCGTCGTCCCTCCCTATGATCGTCGGGAGCTTGTCGTAGTAGGCGAGCTTATTGAGGTTTACGGCGAAGTGCTTGAGATTGGGCGGGAGCTCGTACTTGCGCTTCAACTCCTCCTCCACCCCCTCCCTGCTCCTCACTTTGTGAGATATCCGCTGAATGACGTGGTCAGGGTCAAGGCCGAACCCCTGGAGCACCTTCGACGGGAGGTTGTGGCTGTCCTGAAAGATCGCCATGAGGAGGTCTGCGGAGTCGATCTCATCCCTCCCCCACCGCTCCGCCTCCTCCATCGAAAGCTTGAAGATGTTCCTGGTCCCGTGGGGTATCTTGATCCCGGCCTCTACAGAGTATTGGCGTGGTATGTTGAGGTGTTCGTTGAGAAAGTTGAGTACCTGCCTGCCATCGACCTTGAGATCCTCCATGATCTCCATGAAGAGGATTGATTCATTTCTTGCGAAGGAGAGAAAGATATGCTCCACGCCGAGGTAGAAGTGGTTTCGGTTCTTGCTCTCCTCTACCGCCCCCTCCAGCACCTTCTGTGCCCTTGGGGTAAACCTGCTCTTCAAGCCTTCGAGATCCAGCATGACCGCTCCTCCGGGATACTTCCCACTCCATTATAGCCGCATCACTACTACCCGTGTCAAGCGGACATTCAGGTCACCTTGCGGACATGAAGGAAGAGAGACGCTGGCGCCCTAATCAGGCGCTCGACTTCTCCTCCTCTACGACCTCTGCATCGACCACATCGCCCTCAGGCGCTTTGGCCTCACCTCCGGCTCCACCCGCAGCCTCTCCTGGGGCTCCCCCTTCGGGCGGCGTCTGTTTGTAGAGCAGCT